>CAZRDG010000046.1:0-11661 GCA_964598775.1 uncultured Lacinutrix sp. | reverse complement strand
TGGTTTAAGACAACGCGCTTGGGTTGAGGATAACAGAAGAATGGTTGATAAACTTTCAAATGGAAGACTCGCTTATGTCTGGGTTCCCAACACTGGAGGAGGAGGATTTGTCTCCTTCAATCGTTATTTTTTCGCACAACAAGACAAGGAAGGCGCAGTAATTGATGAACGTTTTAATGGTGGTGGCTTATTAGATGATTACATGGTAGATTTAATGACGAGAACCCTTAGAGCTGGATTAACCAACGAAGTTCCAGACGGCAAAGCCATGAGACTTCCTGCAGGAATATTAGGTCCAAAAGTATTGCTAATTAATGAACTTTCTGGTTCAGGTGGCGACTTTTTCCCTTGGGTATTTAGACAACAAAATGCTGGACCATTAATTGGTTCCACAACTTGGGGCGGATTGGTAAAATCATCTGTGCATTATAGTTTAATTGATGGAGGTGCATTAACAGCTCCTGACAATGCTGTATTTGATCCAATAAATAACAAATGGATAGCCGAAAATGAAGGTGTTGCTCCAGATATTGCTGTTAGACAAGATGCTGTTTCATTATCAAAAGGTGGAGATCCTCAATTAGAACGTGCTGTAAAAGAAGTTTTAGAAATGCTTAAAACACAAAGTACTAAGAAAGTACTACCACCACCTTATTCAAAGCCTGCAAAATCAAATAACAACTAAAAAATTAATCCAGGAAATGAAAAAAAGATATTTAACTTCTTTATTATTTACATGTTTAATATGTTTCAGTTCCACTGGGCAAAGTAAAAAGGAAAATAAAGCCTTTAAGGAAGATAGTCCTCTAGGAGAATTATTAAAAATTCAAGAGGCTAAGATTGTCGATGGGTTCTTTGGTGAAATAAAAAATGGAGTCTTGATTCCTGAAACCTTACTCATTAAAAAGGACTCAACATCTATTGGTCGTTTTGAGGTAACTAATGCCCAATTTAAAGCCTTCAAACCTAGTTTTGCATATGAAGCTGGCATTGATAACTATCCTGTTGAAGTAAGTATGCAAGAGGCAAAAGACTATGTAAAATGGCTAACAGAAAAAACAGGTGAAACTTATCGCTTACCAAATACTGAAGAAGCAAAAAAATTACATAAACAAGCGCATAAAATTGGAGCAAAGGAACTCACATTGAACTATTGGGCAGGCTACGATATTACAAAAGCCGATGTACCATTGCTTGAAGAAAAATTAAAAGAACTCCATACTATTTTATACAAAAAAGTAGGTAAGAAGAAACCAACTAATGTTGGTGAAGCAGTTGTGTATGATTTAGGCGGAAACATTGCCGAATATTATGAAGATGGAATTTATGGCTACAGTGCTTACGATTTTTATGATGCTAATGATGATCGTATGATTAATAGCAAGCATGTTGGCATTCGTGTGATAAAGGAATGATGTTATTATGATAAAATTTTTTAGAAAAATACGCCATTATCGTAACAAAATTTTGCTTTGGCAAAATCAAATTTCCAGTGGACATTTGGTGAAGATAGCCGCTTGCGGAAAAAACTAAAACTAGAATATATGATAAAATTCTTCCGCAAAATCCGTCAAAGTTTACTATCTGAAAATAAGTTCAGCAGGTATTTAATTTATGCCATTGGTGAAATAGTGCTTGTGGTTATTGGTATTTTAATTGCACTCTCTATTAATAACAACAATGAAGATAAAAAAGCTAGAAAACAAGAAATTAAGTACCTAAAAAACCTACAAATAGATATTCAAAAGGAACTCTATAACAACGATACCATTATTTCTTTTAGGGATAAAAAAGCTAAAGCTGGAGTGCGAATGCTTAGCTATCAGAAACTAGAATCCACTCAAGATATTTTTGAGTTTGAAGGGACTATACAAACTATTTTTTGGTGGACAACTTTTATTCCAACCAACAACACATATAAAGAATTAATTAGTTCTGGAAATCTAAACTATATTAAAAGTGATTCGATAAAAAATTATTTGTTAGAACTGGATAAAAAATATATTTCTATTGCCAATGCTGAACATCATATGCGCAGTGAATTTGATAAATACCTTTATGATGTTTCTATATTTAATGGTGATATGCTCAACGTAATGGACTTACAATTATCCGCAGAAGAAAGTAAAATTGTTTTAAAAGACCCTGCTCAAATCCCTGTAAATGATATTATACCTCAATACCTAAGGTTACTAGAGAATACAACCTTCATAAATGGTGTAAAGCTATCTATTATGAATAATATTTTTATAAAAAATAATCATATTGAATTAACATCTCATCTTGAAAAATTAAATCAACTGATAAAAGATGATTTAAAAAAAGATTAAAACAATGATTAAATTCTTCCGTAAAATACGATTCAACCTTATGGAACAAAATAAAACTAGTAGATACTTCAAATACGCCATTGGAGAAATAATTCTCGTAGTTATAGGAATTCTTATTGCGTTGCAAATTAATAATTGGAACGAATCTAGAAAAAGCAAAACTTTTGAAACAGAAATTTTAACCCAAATACAGGCAAACCTTATTAAGGATAAAATAACACTTGAAGAAATAGCCTCAAATTTTCAAAAGGCAGTAGCTTCCTCAAATAAAATTCTTGATAGTAAATGGACTGATCAAGACAAAGACAGCCTAAAATATTGGCTCGGAGATATCATGCAATTTGACCGATTTCAACCACTCACAAACGCTTACGAAGTACTGAAATCAAAAGGCTTGGACCAAGTGCAAAATAAAGAACTGCGTTTTTTATTAGGTACTTATTATGATGATGAAGCCAAAAGATCCATAGAAAGTATAAAAGATGTTGAAGAAGTTTTTAAAAACAATTGGATTCCCATAATGCAAAAAGAGGTTGATGACGCAAAATTTAAAAGCTTTATTATACCCAAAGATATTAAGTTATTCACTGAAGAGTCATTAGCAAAAAATATTTTAAAAATAAATAGAGACAATTTTAATGGTGGCAAAAATAGAATCAATCAAACAATCATTACTATCGATAAAATTCAAGAAATAATAACAAAAGAGTTAAATTGAAGTCAAAAATCAGAGTAACCTCTGTAAAATCCGTAATTTTGTGACTTAAAGAAATTTTAATGAACGGATTTGACATTGTAATGGTAATTGCCATTATCCTATTTGCAAGATTAGGTGTACGATTGGTAACTGGCTATATCAAAATGAAAAAAGAAAACAAAGAAGAAAATAAAAGCGAGTGATAAAATTATAAATTGCTAATTTTAAACACTTTTACCCTCAAAAAGAATGTACAACAAGAAGCACTTTATCATACAATCTATTTTTACGATTGCTCTATTTATGAGCACCACTATTTCTGCTCAAATTAATAGTTATAAAGAAGTACAACTCACCAATACCAATTCTGATAATCGCTATGCAAGTTATAATAAAGATGGCGAAGTTATTGTATTTGAATCCAATCGTGATGGTCATTGGCAAGTATACATCATGGATGTGAATGGTAATAAGCAAGAACGCATTATAGTGAGTGAATCAAATGATAGAAGACCAACATGGCATCCATACAAAAACATTATTCTATTTGAATCTGATAGAACTGGAATTAACGAATTGTATACGTACGACTTAAGTGATAGATCACTAACTAAAGTACCTATTGATCTTAGAGGAAACAAAATGCATGCTCAATTTGCACCAAATGGTAAGGAGCTCGTTTTTAATTATAAAGTTAGAGACAACAATTACAATATATATACAATTTCAGTAAACGGGAAAAGACTCGAAAGAATAATTGCCAACGCTTTTGAAAATACGTATCCCAGATTTACTCCAAGAGGTGATGCTATTTTGTATTTTTCAAAAAAACACACTAAAAATGTAAATGATGAAATTTATGTACATAACATCATTACAAACGACGATAAGCGCTTAACCGCAACAACTTACAATAACAATTTTGCAGATTGGTCTAATAATAGTGTGCGTTTGGCATATGCTAGTGTGACAGAATCAGGTAACCCGGAAATATTTTTTATGAATAAAGATGGGAAGTCTGTAAGACAAATTACCTTTAATACTGGAGGCAGCACTCTACCTCATTGGTCACCAAAAGATATTAACTTATTAATTACAGGTAAAAGAGAAGGTCGCGAGCAAATATGTAAGATTCTTTTAAAAGAAAAACTCTAAATCATATGCTTAAGATATTCCGAAAGGTGAGACAGAATATGATTAAAAATAACAAAGTAACTGCATATTTGCTTTATGCCCTTGGCGAGATCATTTTAGTAATGATAGGTATATTACTAGCATTACAAGTTAATAACTGGAATGAAAACAGAAGACAAAAAAATGAACTCAACAATATTTTAAGAACAGTAACTTATGATTTAGAAACAGATACTTTGGTGGCAGGTCAGGTAACACGGCTTTATGATACACTTCAGGTAAAAAGCAACATTATTATTAATAAACAATTAAAGAAGGAAAATTATAAGGATTGTTTAGCCTGTGCCTCATTAACTACATTTTACTCTCCGTTTAATATTCAAACTAAAGGTTTTGAGCTTTTAAAAAATATATCGAGTGAAACAACGAATCAAAAAGACAGCTTAGTAAATAGCATCATTCAAATTTACTCATTATACAAACCCATGATAGATAAAAATAATGAGCGATTAGAAAATGAAGTTATGAAAAACTTAAATGAACTTAGAGAATACTCATGGTTTGTTGATTTATCACAAGGAAAATTCAATGACGAAATGATAACTTATTTCACCGAAAGCGAAGATTATAGAAAACGCGTAGCACTTCATAATATGCTTGCTACCAATAACCACTTGGCTATTACAAAAAGCTATAAAACTCAGGCTACGGAATTGCTGCGACTGATAAAATTACGTTTAAATACCAAAAATTAATTCACCAATAAAAAGCGAACTAATTTTTAGTTTATATAATTAAGCCATAAATATTACATTAAAAATTGGAGCAAAGCATTATTAATATTACTTTTACCTAAACTAAATATTATTACAGTGAAAAATGGTACAGTAAAATTCTTCAATGGAACTAAAGGTTTTGGTTTCATTACAGAAACGGGTTCAAACACAGAATACTTTGTTCATGTAACAGGTTTAATTGATGAAATTAACGAAGGTGACAACGTTGAGTTTGAATTAAAAGAAGGTAAAAAAGGTATGAATGCAGTAAATGTTAGAGTCGTCTAATAAATACTAATATATTTTTTTGTTACAACTTAAACCAATCAAAATTTTGATTGGTTTTTTTATTTAAAACTATTTCTATTTACTATCAACATAATCTTGAAGGTAATTGAATCTTTCAGTTAATTTACCATTTTCAGTTATTTTTGCGCGCTTTAAAATCCCTCTTTCATCACCATTAAAGAAAGCTGGAATCACATTTTCTAAAAACATATCACCAAAACCTTCACTAGCATCCTTTGGTAATTCACAAGGTAAATTATCTACTGCCATCACAGTTATCACATCTTGAGTATCAAAAGCAACCTCTTTTTCTGTCCTAGGATCATAACCATAAAATGGGTCAGCAATGGTTGAAGCTCTTAAAGTGGAAGCAACAGGTCCATCGACATCACAAGATATATCCGCAACTAAATTAATTTTAAAATCTGGGCTTTTCGCATCCTCTCTGGTAAACAAATAAGGTGCGTTATTGCCATAAAAATGACCTGCAATAAAAACATCAGTTTCCTTTGCATATGGCATAAAATTACTTTCATAGCCTGAAGGGTCTTTATAAAATTCCCACTTATCACCTACTTTACCATCCTTACGTTTAGCATATTCCATAACATCTGCCATGACATAAACTGGCTCAGTAAACTTTGATGTTAAGTACAAGGCATCGCTAATTTCTTTAATTTTTAGATGATCAAGTATTTCTTTAGCTCCTTGAGCTACTTTACCTGTTCCAGTAAGTAATATTTTAATACTTGGTAAAGTAATTTTATCTAATTCGGCTTTAACCTCATCTAAATCAGCAAGGGTTTCTACTTTTGGTAAATTGAATAAGTTATCTCTAAGACCTAGTGCTCTAAAACCATTGTAAGCCCCAACTAAGCCAGCATAACGACCAAAACCTATCAATCGAGCTCCACTTTTCTTTACAATAGTTTCATGATCATACATTTCAATATTCTTTTCCAACATTGCCTTTAGCAACTTCCTGTTATAAGGTTGCTTTTTTATGGTATGGGAAAAATAAAAATACTTTTTATTCGGAATAAGATTTTCAATAGGCACTTCTTTTACACCTATCATGACATCACAATCTGACACATCGTCTGTGACCTTAAAACCTAACTTTTGATAGGCCGAATCCGGAAAAATGCGAATATCACTAGACTCAACAACAAACTCAGCGTTAGGAAATTGTGCTCTCGCTTCAGCAAGCTTTTCAGGTGAAAACACTACACGTCGATCTGGCGGATTTTTTCGCTCTTTTATGATGGCAAATTTCATCTCTAATTATTGGTATAAATTTTGCACGAAAATAAGAGGATTTACGCTGTTGCACAACTTTTTTTGTAACTTCGCAATCCTTTTCCTTGAATAGGAAAATTTCATTAAAATTTTGGGGTCGACTGGTTTTGACAGCGAGATTAATGAAACAGTAAGCACGTCGTGTAATGACATTGAAACACGTAAAAGGCTAGGTCAACTTTTTAAACGGCGAGAATAACTACGCTTTAGCTGCTTAGTCTGAATTATAGTAAGATAAGCCTCGTCCTACAAGGTAGGAATGCTAAATGTCTCCAGAAAGCCTTAGTTAATGGCGTTCTTAATAGAGGCATCGTAAAAATTAACTAAGATTGCGTAATGCTTTGATGCGCTTTCAAGATTAAAAAGCTAAGTTGTAAGTAGGTTGTCTTTTACCAGCTTACAATCTAAAAACTAAGAATAGAATAAGCGTGTAGAAAGCTCTTTGATTACTTGTTTGGACGAGGGTTCGATTCCCTCCGACTCCACTTTTGCTCGTTATAGTGAAAAAAATCTATAACGAGCTTTTATTTTTATCTTTACAACAAATTATATACATGGAAAAAACAGTTTCAGAAGCCATTGCTTACAGACGCTCATGCAGAGTTTATAAAGACGAACCAATAGATACCAATAAAGTAAAACAATGTTTAAAAAATGCAACTTTAGCTCCAACCAGCAGTAATTTGCAGCTATGGGAGTTTTACCATGTAACCAACAAGGAAAAAATAAATCAATTAGCTGCTGCATGTTTTAATCAAAATGCTGCCAAAACAGCGGAACAACTTGTTGTGGTCGTTGCAAGAAAAGACTTATGGCGACAACGCTGTCAGGCAAATATTGATTTCTTAAATAAAGCTTTTGATAAACCTGATTTGGAAAAAAGACTATTGAAGCGTAAAAAAATGGCGTTGAACTATTACCAAAAATTAATGCCTATAACTTACTTTGATTTTCTAGGTGTTTTTGGAATGTTAAAATATCTTGCTTTTCAAGTCGTTGGTTTATTTCGTCCAATTTACAGGCAAGCAAGACAAAGTGATATGCGCATTGTAGCTCATAAAAGCGCCGGATTAGCTGCTCAAAACTTCATGGTCAGCATGGCAGCTATAGGCTACGACACTTGCCCTATGGAAGGTAGTGATACACTTCGGGTAAAACGAATTTTAGGAATTGCTTGGAGTGCCGAAATAAATATGATAATAAGTTGTGGAATAAGAGATGAAAAAGGCATTTATGGGCCAAGGTTTAGAGTCCCTTTTGAAGAAGTATATAAAGCAATTTAATTAGGCTTCTATTTTTTTACCATGATTCTCTTGCTTAGCTAAACGTTTCAGTTCATTTTGAATTTCAAGACTTCTTTCATTAGCCTGGCGATATTTTTCTTCGCGTTGCTTTTGCCTTTGAGCCATTTCCGCTTTTAGTCTATTCTCTTTTTCTTGTGCTTCGGCTAATTTTTGCTGTCTAGCTTTTTCTTCTTTTTTAGCAGCATAGTTGGTAGTTCCATAAGCATAAAGGTAAATGCCTAAAAACATCAAGCCTATTATCAACAATATAATCCAACCATTATCCATAACTTAACCATTAAAAAGATTATGATTCTGTCCGATTTATAAATCAAACCATTTAAATATACAAAATCTTTATGAATAGCTAGATTACAAACAGTTAATATATTAGGCCTAAATTTATCTATAAACTATTAAGTTATTCGATAAACAACCAATTATTGTATATAATCTCGATAAAATAGTAGTCAAGTTTATTGCAATTATACTTTCCTTTCTGCTCTCAAAACTCTATTTTTGCCTCCTAATTTTATAGTTTATGACCTTATTATTAATGGCTGCCGGAAGTGGCAGTCGCTATGGAAAACTTAAGCAATTTGATGGCTTAGGACCTAACGAAGAGTTTTTATTAGAGTATAGCATTTTTGATGCTATTGCTAACAAATTCGACCATATTGTCGTCATTACTAAAGAAGCCAATCAAGATTTTTTAAAGGACTATCTTTCTGAACGAATCCCAAATCATATAAAATTAGATGTCTTAGTCCAAGACATTAATAACTTACCTGAAGGTGTTAAATTAGAAACAGAACGCATTAAACCTTGGGGAACTGCCCACGCTGTTTGGTGTGCAAAAGATGTTATTGACAGCGAATTTGTTATTATTAATGCAGATGATTATTACGGTAAAAATGCTTTTGAAAGTGCTGCCGAATTTATAAATTCATTAGAATCGAAGAATACTTATGGAATTGTTGGTTATCATCTAAAAGATACTTTATCAGAACATGGCTCTGTTTCTAGAGGTGTTTGTCATGTTGAGGGTGAACAACTTATATCTATTCAAGAGCATACTAAAATTGTAGCAAAAGATAATATTATTGTTGATGAAGATTCTGGGAATGTGCTAGAACCTGACACTATTGTTTCAATGAATTTCTGGATATGCAATCCTTCAATTTTTAATTACATTGAAACTTATTTTAGAAACTTTTTGAATGTTCCTGAAAATTTAGAAAAAAGTGAGATTTATTTGCCTTTTGTAGCCCAGGAAATGATGGTTAATGGTTTAATTAATATTAATGTAATTTCTTCAAAAAGTGATTGGTTTGGTGTAACCTATTACGAAGATAAAACCGAAGCTGTAGACACTTTAAAAAACTTAACCGAACAAAAAGAATATCCTTCTCCTCTTTGGAATTAATGATATTTAATCATGGAAGATGAAGCATTAAAATTTGTATGGAGTCACTTTCAGGTATCCACTGAAATTAATAATATTCAACCTATAAACCAAGGGTATATTAATGATACTTTTTTGGTAACAGATGACGACAACAAACAATTTATTTTGCAACGCATCAATGCGAAAGTATTCAAAAACATTGATACGCTTCATCAAAATTTCAATAAAGCACTGCAAAAACTAAAAGGTGAAGATTATACTGAAATTTTTCTATTGCCTACTCGCGATAATTCACTTGTTCACATTCAAAATGACAACTATTGGCGATTGCTAACTTACGTTAAAAATAGTAATGCCTTTAATTTTACCACAGACTCTAAAATAGCTTTTGAAGCTGGTAAACTTTTAGGTAAATTTCATGCCTTACTTCAAAATGCTAATCAAGATGAGTTTGGAAATATCATTAAAAATTTAAATCATCTGCCTTCTAAAATTACTGAATTTGAATCAGGTTTAGCAAACACCAAAGTCGAGAGAAAAGAAAAAGCAAAACATCTGATTACATTTGCTCAAAACCACAAGACTATGTTTAAAGCTTTTTATGAGGCAGATTTACCAGTCAGAATTTGCCATAATGATACCAAGCTTAACAACATGCTATTTGATGTAAATTCTAAAAAGAGTCTGTGTTTTATAGATTTAGACACTATTATGAAAGGCTATTTTCATTATGATTTTGGTGATGCCGTACGTACAGTTGTGAGTGAATCTAATGAAGATGAAAAAGTACTAGAGAGAATTAAGTTTAGCAAAACTTTATTTGAGAAATTTATTGAGGGTTTATCGATTTATAAAGCTATCCTTTCGCCAAAAGAAATTGAATCTTTACCAATTTCGTGTGCCTTAATGCCATTTATGCATGGCTTAAGGGCCTTAACAGATTATCTAAATGGAAATATTTATTATAAAGTAAGTTATCAAGATCAAAACCTTGACAGATGTGAAAGTTTATTTGAGTTTACAAAGCATACTTTAAAAGAACAGGAATTTATTGAAGCTGTTATAAAGAAAAATCTTAGTTAAGGAAGAATTTCAACCTCATTACCTTCATACTTCCATTTTTCTATACCTCCTTCAAGATCATAGATTTTTACAAAGCCTTTTTCTTGCATTATTTTGCAACTTTTGCCACTTCTATTGCCAGATTTGCAATACACAATAACGGGTTTGTTTTTATCTAATTTTTCTATTTCTTCTTGAAACGTATCAGACATGAAATCAATGTTTTGAAATCCTTTAATATGCCCTTCCATAAATTCTTCGGGTGTTCTAACATCTACAAGCTGTACACCATCCATTTGAGATAGTTCTTTCATCTCATCAGGAGTTACTAATTTGATATCTTGTTCTGGAGTTGTTTCTTTACAACTTAAAGTCACTGCTGTTGTAATGAACAATAATAAAATTAAACGTTTCATATATTATATTATTAATTAAAAGATATTTCTCCTTGCCACTGCATAATGCCACCAACTAAATTATATGCCTTTTCAAAACCTGCTTGATTCATAAAAGAACAAGCTTGTCCGCTTCTTCCTCCAGATCTACAATAAACATAGTAACTTTTAGTTTTATCAAGCTTCATAACCTCATCAATGAACGCCTGGCCATTATAAATGTCTATATGTATAGAATTTGGTATATATCCTTGTTGAACTTCTGCAAATGTCCTAACATCAATAATAACTGCATCAGTATCATTTTGCAATTGTTCTTGCCATTCTGTTTGAGTTAAGTCTGCCATATAATAGTTTAAATACAAATTTAATGTTTCTTTGTGATATAACATAAAAACATAAAAAAATCCGAAGTGTAACACTTCGGATTAATTGTTTGTGTTTAAACTTTAATACTACAGCCTATGGCTCTAGTTTTAGTTTCTTTTATTTCTTTTCCAATCATTAATGCATCTACAGCTTCTTCAACATACTTAGTATTTACAGCATCAGCATCTTTATAATTATCGTCAATAGCTCCTATATATCTTACCACATTTCCTTTTTTGGTTTTTTCCAATAAATAAACATGCGGTGTTTTAGTGGCTCCATATTGAGGATAAATTTTTTGTCCTTCGTCAAATAAGTAAGGGAATGTAAAACCCTTAGAAGCCGCTCTTCCTTTCATTGCTTCCATGCTATCACCAGGTTGTACAGAAGGATTATTTGGCATAATCGCTACTACAGGAAATCCTTTGTCAGCGTACTTTTTGTCTAATGCAATAATTCGATCTTCATACTGTACTGCATAAGGACAAGTATTACAGGTAAAAATTACAATGTAACCCTTAGCATCTTTATAGTCTGCCAAAGACACCATGTTTCCATCAATATTTTTTAATTTAAAATCTGTTGCAATATCACCAACTTCATAACCATCAGATACTGAA
>CAZRDG010000045.1:0-11811 GCA_964598775.1 uncultured Lacinutrix sp. | reverse complement strand
AGTTTTATCTTCCTCGTCAGGAATAAAATCCATAGAAATCATAAAATTTGCTCAAGTAGCCAATGGTATTTTACTTCCTGTTATTGCTGGATTCCTTATTTGGATTATGAATAAGCATTCGGTTTTAGGCAGTTATAAGAATACGTTAAAACAGAATGTAATTAGTTTAATCATACTTGCAATAGCCATATTTTTAGGAGTAAAGAGTATTCTAAAAGTCTTTGAACTATTATAAATGACAAACATTTCAATTGATATAAACGCAGATATTGGCGAAGGCATAGGCAATGAAGCTGACTTAATGCCTTTGTTGTCGTCGTGTAATATTGCTTGTGGTGGTCATGCTGGTGATCTGGAGACTATGAATTGGAGTGTCGAGTTAGCTAAGCAACATCGTGTGAAAATAGGAGCGCATCCTTCATTTCCTGATAAGGAGAATTTTGGTCGGCAAGTTGTAGACATGTCTTGCACAGCATTATATCAAACCATAAAAAACCAGATAAAAGCTTTGATGAATGTAGTCAGAGAGCAACATGCTGCTTTACATCATGTCAAACCACATGGAGCTTTGTACAACTTAGCAGTAACTGATAAAAAAACAGCTGAGGTAATTGTTGAGGTAATGAAAAGTATTCATTTACCATTAAAACTTTATGTTCCTTATGGTTCTGTGATTTCTGAGTTAGCCATAAAAGAAAATATTCCAATTACTTATGAGGTATTTGCTGATAGAAACTACAATGAAGATTTATCGCTCGTTTCTAGGGCAAAAGAAAACGCTTTGATTAAAGATGTTGATGTGATGACAAGGCATATTCAAAATATGATTTTGCATAAAAAAGTAAAAACAATAAATGGAGTAGAAGTGCCGCTTGAAGCAGAGACAATTTGTGTTCATGGTGACAATCCTGAAGCTTTAAAATTGGTTGAAAAACTAAGGCAAAACTTAATCGATTTCGGTGTTAAAATTCAATGATAATTTGAGTGATTTTGAACTAATATATAAACCCTTTGGAGAACGTTCAATTTTAATTGAATGGCCTCAAATTATCTCTAAAAAAACACTTAATGATGTCATATTGTACAAAGGAAAACTTCAAAATTATAAGTTTAAACAAAAAGTTTATATAAAATCTGCATACAACTCGATATTAATAAGTTACAGTTATACTATAAATAATTTCTATGATGAAATATTAACACTTAAAAGCATTTATTTTGATGATTTTGAGGGAATTGTTAACGATTCAAGACTGTGGAAAATCCCTGTGTGTTACGACCTTGAATTTGGGTTAGATTTAGAAGAAATCGCTTCAAAAAAAAACCTTGAAATTTCTCAGATTATTGAGCTTCATACCAAGGGAAATTACCTTATTTATTTCATAGGCTTTTTACCTGGGTTTTTATACTTAGGAGGACTAGATGAACAACTCCATTTTCCAAGAAAAAATACACCAAGACTAAAAGTAAAAAAAGGATCAGTTGCTATTGGTGGATCGCAAACTGGAGTTTACCCAAATGAAAGTCCTGGCGGTTGGAATATCATCGGAAATACGCCATTAAACTTTTTTAATGTTCTTAAAGAACAGCCTTGTTTTGCAAAACCTGGTGATAGAATTCAATTTGTATCTGTTTCGAAAAACAGTTATGACGAAATTCTTAGCCAAATAGAAAGTAAAACATTTGTTATAGAAAGTGAGGTGATTTATGATTAAAGTGCTTCATTCAGGTTTTTATAGTACAATTCAGGATTTAGGAAGAGATGGCTATCAGCATATTGGAGTTCCAATGTCTGGAGCCATGGATGGGCATTCGGCTAAAATAGCTAATGCTATTTTAGGAAATGAAGACAATTGTGCAGTACTGGAAATGACGATGCTTGGACCGAAACTTGAATTTACCTGTGAAAGCGTTATTGTTATTACTGGAGCTCATTTTTCACCAAGCCTCAATAACTCACATGTTAGTAATAATTCTGTTATTAATGTTAGTAAAGGTGATGTTCTTTCATTTGGCAAACCAATTAGTGGTTTCAGAGCTTATTTAGCTGTTTCTGGAGGGTTTCAGTCCGATAAAGTATTGAGTAGTAGAAGTATGTATCAAGGTATTACTGAACTTTCAAATATTAAAAAAGGTGACAAGCTTTTAATAGAACCTAAACATCATAAAAGCAAAAGATATGCTGCTTTAAAAATAAAGACAGATTATCTCAATGAAATAGTAGTACCAGTTTATAAAGGGCCCGAATTTCATTTATTAAACGATGAGCAGATTGATAAGCTGTTTAATCAAGATCTTACCATTTCTAAAGAAAATAATAGAATGGCTTATCAGTTGGATGAGTTGATAACCAATAATTTAGATGGTATCATTACTTCTTTAGTGATGCCTGGAACTGTTCAGTTAACACCTTCAGGCAAATTGATTGTTTTAATGAGAGATTGTCAAACAGCAGGTGGTTATCCAAGAATTTTGCAGCTTTCAGATAATTCAATTAACACTTTGGCTCAAAAAATGACAGGACAAAAGATTACGCTTCAGCTATTGGAATATCCTGCATAATTTGAAAGATTTTTCTTTATTAATACTTAACTTTTATCTAACTTAGAGCGTGTAAATTATAAACACTAGTAATTCTCCCTGTTTTATTAGCAAAAATAATTACTAATTCTAACCATAAAATTATGTCAACACCAAAAGGGATTATCACAGCAAAAGAAGCAAAGAAACTTAACGATGCATTTACAGAACGATGCGAGTTAATTAGTAAGGACATCACCAAAAGACCTGATAACAGATCATCTTGGTATTCTTTAGAAGATATTAAAGCCTATTTAAAATATGCTGAAAATCAAGCAAGAGAGCTTGGTTATGAAATGAACGGAATCCGTATTTATTGCGGAGCTTATCCAACAGTTGAGGGTAAAGCAGGTTATTCAACCTCTTTTATTGTGCCTACTGCTAAGATTGTTGATGGAAAAGATGCAGATAATAGTGATGGCTCTGATATTCCAGATGGAGATTGCTTGAATAAAGGAAACACTGGATGGCCTCCAAATGCCAATTACCCACAACAATAATTTACAATATCTGGAAGTATTTTTGAACAAATATTACGCTTTAATTAATTTTGCAATAGTATTTCTGCCTGCAATAATAGGAGTGTATAGTTACAGGAAATATAAAAATACACACGCTAAGTATTTCATTTGGTTTTGTGTATATGTAGCTGTTGTAGAAATTATAGGAAGTTATAAAGTAATATTTGAAAAAATAGAATCCCTTAATTTCATTAACACTTATTTGGAGGGGACAATTTTAGAAAATGAAAATTGGTGGTATTTGATTTTTTGGACTTTGGGAGGAGCACTTTTTTATGCTTATTACTTTTGGATTTTGCTCGAGAACAATATTTCAAAAAAGGTCATCAAATTTTCTGCGATTATTTTTTTAATATTCTTTGTAATTAATTTTTACCTGCGTTTTAACCAAATATCCAGTTCTGCCCAAATACCAATTAATATTGCACAAGCAATTTTAATCTTATTAGCTGTTATTCTCTATTTTCTTGAAATTTTGAAAAGCAATAAAATTTTGTCAATATTTAGTTCAATCCACTTTTATATTGGAGCAACAATCCTATTGTGGAATTTAATAATGGTTCCTTTAACATTTTATGACATATATTTCAATCGTTCAGATATGGAATATTCAATTTTAAAAGCTTTAATTTATTTAGGATGCAATACTTTTATGTACATAACCTTTTCATTCGCTTTAATATGGTGCAAACCTCAGAACAACTAGTTAGTACTGATGCCGAAAGGTATTTGTTAATTTATATGATTGCTGTGTTGGTAATTGTAACAGGACTAGTTATTTTATTTTTCATGGTATTTCAAAAGAGAAAGAACAAATTACTTCTAGATAGAGTAAAACGCGAACGTGAATTTGAAGAAGAATTGGTAAAAACGCAATCAGAGATACAAGAGCAAACACTCAAAAATATTGGGCAAGAGTTACATGATAATGTTGGTCAATTATTGTCTGTTGCAAATATGCAGTTAAGTTTAGTGTCATCTTTAGCACAAGATTCCATTAAAACGAAAGTAGATGACACTAAAGCAGTAATTGGTGAAGCGATTAAGGAAGTAAGAGGCTTATCAAAAGTTTTGAACAGCGAAGTGATATTAAATTTAGGGTTCCAAAAGTCGCTAAATACAGAGATTGAACGTTTAAATAAAATGGATTCCATAAAGGCAGAGCTGAAAATTTCTGGAAATGAAGGTGTTTATAAAAACAATAAGGACGCTATAATCTTATTTAGAATCATACAGGAATTCATATCTAATACAGTTAAATATTCTAAAGCGACACAATTAACTATATCTTTAAATTATGAGAAAGATAACCTTGGAATAATAGCTGAAGATAATGGTGTTGGGTTTAATGCAGAGAAGGTTACAAAGGGATCTGGTTTAATTAATATGGAAAGTAGAGCTGAACTAACCAATACTGAGTTTACCTTAATTTCAATTCCGAATCAAGGAACGAAGCTGTTGTTAAATTATCCAATTTCCTTGAGAGCAATTAGCTAAACCACTTGAACATTTTTTTTAATAATCCTAGCTTCCCATTGTAAGGAGCGTAACGAATAGGAGGATCAAACCATGTGCCTCGTTTAGAAATAGACTTGTGATGCGAAAAAGTATCGAAACCATGCTTGCCATGATAAGCGCCAATACCACTTGCACCAACACCTCCAAAAGGTAATCTATGATTTCCGAAATGGATTAAAGGGTCATTGACAGCACCTCCACCAAAACTATAAGTGTTTATAATTTTATTGGTGAATTGTTTGTTTTTCGTAAACACATAAAGAGACAAAGGCTTGTCATAATTACTGATGATGCTATCTATGTCAGTTTCATTTGTATAGGTCAGAATAGGAAGTATTGGCCCGAAAATTTCGTCTTGCATCAACTTACTATCTAAACCTGGATTATCTACAAGAGTAGGAGCGATATAGCAAGATTCCATATGGTGTTCTCCACCATGAACTACATTAACATCTTCCAACATTTCTATTAAACGCTCAGTGTTTCGTTCGTTTATAATCCTCGGAAAATCTTCTGATTCTTTTGGGTTTTCGCCATAAGCATTTATGATTTCAATTTTTAAAGCTTCTATCAGTTCACTCTTAATTGTAGAATGAGCAATGATATAATCTGGAGAAATACAAGTTTGACCTCCATTTAAGAATTTTCCCCAAACAATACGTTTAGCAGCTAGTTTTAAATCAATGGTTTCATCCACAATGCAAGGCGATTTTCCTCCTAATTCTAAAGTTGCAGGAGTTAAGTGTTTTGCCGCTGCTTTGGCTACAATTTTTCCAACGGGAACACTTCCAGTAAAAAAGATATAATCCCATTTTTGTTCTAACAATTCGGTCGCTACTGGAATACCACCTTCTATAGAAGTCGCATGATCTTTGTTAAAAACGGTTTGAATAATGTCTGTTACCAATTGAGAGGTATGAGTAGTCAATTCACTCGGTTTTACAACAACAGTATTCCCGGCTGCAATTGCCATGATAAGTGGTTCAATGGCAAGTAAGAAAGGATAATTCCAAGGTGCAATGACTAGCACAGCTCCATAAGGTTCTTTGTAAATATAGTCTGTCGCAGGAAAGGTGAGCATAGATGATTTAACGCGCTTTGACTTTGCCCACGATTTTAGGTTTTTTAGAGTTAAGTTTAATTCTGAAATAACCAAACCATATTCGCTTATAAAAGTTTCAAAAGTTGGTTTATTAAAGTCTTTTTTTAACGCTTCATAGATGTCATGTTCTCTGACAATAATCTCTTCTTTTAATTTTTTTAGAACTGAAATTCTAAACGAAATATCTTTAGTTTGTTGAGATTTAAAGTATGCTTTCTGCTGCTGAAGTGTATGAGGTATATTCAAGTTGTTTCTTATAAAGATAATAAATTAGTTAGTACAAGCATCCCAAATTGGATCTTGCGGTGTTGGTGCAATGACTGTTATTTGTTCTTTGCTAACAGGATGGATGAAATCAATTTTTCTTGAATGTAAATGAATACTTGCATCTTTATTACTTCTGTCAAAACCATACTTTAAATCACCTTTTATTGAAGACCCAATACTTGCTAATTGACAACGAATTTGATGATGCCTTCCTGTTTCTAAATTCACCTCAAGAAGAACATAATTGTTCAAATGTTGAATAACTTCATAATGTAGAATCGCTTTTTTACTGTCCTTTACTTCGTAATTATATGCTTTAGATTTGTTGTTCTTTGGATTCTTCCTCAACCAATGAATTAAAGTGTCTTTTTCATTTTCAGGTTTTTCTTTAACAACAGCCCAATAGGTTTTATTGACTTTTTTGTCTGAAAACAATTTATTCATTCGAGGTAATACTTTCGAGGTCTTTGCAAAAACTACAATTCCAGTAGTTGGTCTGTCTAAACGATGTGTAACGCCAAGATAAACATTTCCTGGTTTGTTGTACTTGGCTTTAATATAGTCTTTTACAACTTCGCTTAAAGGTTGGTCTCCAGTCTTATCACCTTGAATTATATCGCCAGCACGCTTATTAACGATGATGATATGATTGTCTTCGTAAAGAACTTGTAAATTAGATTTGTCAGATAATGTCTTGGACATTTTAATATTGCTCAGAATCAGATGGAAAATCTACTTTCTTAACGTCAGTAACATATTGCGATATCGCATTGGTCATATCTTCAAATAAGTTCATGTAACGTCTTAAAAACCGTGGATTGAATTCATGGGTCATTCCAATCATATCATGTAAAACAAGGACTTGTCCATCAACTCCGTTTCCAGCTCCAATACCAATTATTGGAATACTAACACTTTCTGCCACTTGTTTAGCTAATTTTGCAGGAATTTTTTCCAGTACAATACCAAAACAACCAATACGTTCTAACATTTTAGCATCTTCAACCAGCTGCAAAGCTTCCTCTTCTTCCTTAGCTCTAACCGTGTAAGTTCCAAATTTGTATATAGATTGAGGTGTTAACCCTAAATGTCCCATAACAGGAATTCCAGCATTAAGAATACGTTTTATGGATTCTTTAATCTCTTTTCCGCCTTCCATTTTTACTGCGTGACCACCTGATTCTTTCATAATTCTAATAGCAGAACGTAAAGCTTCTTTAGGGTCACTTTGGTAGCTTCCAAAAGGTAAGTCTACAACAACCAAGGCTCTTTCAACTGCTCGAATTACAGATGAAGCATGGTAAATCATTTGATCCAGAGTAATTGGCAGAGTGGTTTCATGACCAGCCATAACATTACTTGCAGAATCACCAACCAAAATCACATCAATTCCTGCGCCATCTACAATCTTTGCCATGGTGTAATCATAGGCAGTAAGCATTGAGATTTTTTCTCCATTGCTTTTCATGTCAACCAATGACTTTGTTGTTACTCTTTTATATTCTTTTTTTGCAGTAGACATAATTTCTTTATTAGACCGTAAAAATAGTAAATAAACAGAAAGTTGAGTATGTTAATTATTCAATAATGCTTTTTAGATGAAAGGATATCAACTATTTTAGAAAAAAAATATTATCATGAGACGTATTGCGTTACTCCTTGTACTACTCATTTCAAGCTCAAGTTTTGCTCAGGATTCAGATGAAATAGACGTAAAAAAAACAGTTATAAAATTCTTTGATGCTTTTCATAAACAAGATAGTATTGCTATTAAAGAATTAGTTTCTAAAGACCTAAAATTGCAATCTATTGGAAAAAGCAAAGAAGGTTTCACTCAACTACGTAACGAAGAATTCAGTGCTTTTTTAAAATCCATTGTGTCCATACCTAAGGATCAAAAATTTCAAGAAAAACTATTGGATTTTAAAATTCGAGTTGATGGTGATATGGCCAATGCTTGGACACCCTACGAATTTTGGTTCAATGGTAAGTTTAGCCATTGTGGAGTAAATTCGTTCCAGTTGGTTAAACTTGAAGGTGTGTGGAAAATTATTTATTTAATTGATACGAGAAGGAGAGAAGGATGTGACTAACAATCCGACAGACTTACTCTGACAGCTAACCCACCTTCTGAAGTCTCTTTATACTTAGTATTCATATCTTTTGCTGTTTCCCACATCGTATTAACAACTTCATCTAAAGGAACTTTTACATTTTTAGGATCTGTCTCCAACGCTAGCTCTGCGGCGTTAATCGCCTTTATAGCTCCCATGGAATTTCGTTCTATACAAGGTATTTGAACCAATCCACCAATTGGGTCACATGTTAGTCCTAAGTGATGTTCCATTGCAATTTCAGCAGCAATTAAAACTTGTTCAGGAGAGCCTCCTAAAACTTCACATAATGCACCTGCAGCCATTGCAGCACTTACGCCAATTTCTGCTTGGCAACCACCCATTGCAGCACTTATCGTTGCACCTTTTTTAAAGATACTTCCAATTTCTCCTGCGACTAATAAAAATTGTTTGATGTCTTTAAAATCGGCTTCGTGGTTTTCAATTACCATATAATACATCAAAACAGCAGGTATAACACCAGCACTTCCATTAGTTGGCGCAGTAACGACGCGACCTAAGGATGCATTAACTTCATTTACACTTAAGGCAAAGCAGCTCACCCATTTTAAAATTTGTCTGAATTTAACTTCAGTTTTTCTAATGGCTTCTAACCACTCCTGAGGCGTTGTGTAAGTGTAATCACCAATAAGTTTATGGTGCATGTCATAAGCACGACGTCTTACGTTTAGGCCTCCTGGTAAATTACCTTCAGTATGGCAACCAATGTACATGCATTCCAGCATGGTTTGCCAAATACGTGTCATTTCATAATCAATAGCTTCATTACTGCGAAGCGATCGTTCATTTTCAATAACGACTTCTGAAATGGATTTGTTTAAATCTTGGCAATACTTCAAAAGCTCTGTTCCCTTTTGAATTGGATACGGAAATGTTTTAAAAATCTCTTTGTTTCGTTTTGAATTCTTGCGTTCTTCTTTCACCACAAATCCACCTCCAATAGAATAAAACGTTGAACTTGTTTTTTTACCATCAATTACGGCAGTAAACTTCATGCCATTGGCATGAAATGGAAGAAACTTTCTATTGAAAACAATAGATTCTTTCGAATTAAATTCAAGTGACTTTTCGTTATTAAATACTAAAACGTTTGTATTTCTGATGGATGCTATAATGATGTCAATAGAATCCGTTGGAATGGTTTCAGGATCTGCCCCACTTAAGCCAAGCATAATAGCTAAATCTGTTGCGTGTCCTTTTCCAGTTAATGATAAAGAACCATATAAGTCCACAATTATGTTTTCTACACTATCAAACTTATCAGCAGTTTTAAGCTCTTTAATCCATCGTTCAGCCGCACGCCAAGGGCCTAAAGTGTGAGAACTCGATGGTCCTACACCAATTTTTAGCATGTCAAAAACCGAAATACATTCCATCAACTAATCCTTTTTAGTGTTTGGACAAATATAAATGTTGTGCACTTAATAACATGTAAAGTAGAATTAATTATTTTGAATAAAAAAAGCCTGAAAATATTAAGTTTTCAGGCTTTAAGTTTTTTGTAAATGTTACTTATCTTAAGTCTATGCTTTGTATGTCAATCAAATTCATAACTGCATTAATATCTGACACATCAATACCATCAACATTATCTGCAGGTACTACCACAACTCTAAATACTTGGTCTTGTGTCCAAACATCATCTAAAGTGCTAAAATCTGTTGTTCCATCTAAAAAGAATCGCACATCATCTTGCGTAAAATCAAAGTTGTAAACCAAATTGGTGTCATCATCAAAATAAACAGTTTGAGGCATTAATCGCCATATATCTTGTCCATTTTGAGTGTCCCATAAAATATAAACAAGTGTTACGTCCGAAGGTAACACGTTAAATCCGTAAGCTTCAATATATTCAAAATCATTGGCTGTGTTAAAATCAATAACAATTTCAAAAGCAGATGAAGCTATAATTTCGCCATCTAAACCATCAAGGCCATCAAAACCAGGAGGTCCTTGTGGTCCTTCACAAGAAGCAAAAACTAAGGCAAATACTGTAAATAAGAGTAATAAACGTTTCATAATATATAAGATTTTGCTTTGTATGTATCAAATCATGTACCAAAGAGACCAAGAGTAATATTTAATTTAAAAATCAATTCTGACACCTTGTCATATTTTTTGTCATGGCACAATGATTGACAATAACATGATGTATTTAAAAAGAAATTCAACACAAAAGAATAAATAAAGTTATGAGTAAAATTATTGGAATTGATTTAGGAACAACAAACTCATGTGTTTCTGTTATGGAAGGTAACGAGCCAGTTGTGATAACAAATGCTGAAGGAAGACGTACAACACCTTCTGTAATTGCTTTTGTTGAAGGCGGCGAAATTAAGGTTGGTGATCCTGCAAAACGTCAGGCTGTAACTAACCCAACAAAAACAGTTTATTCCATCAAACGTTTCATGGGAAACAAATATTCTGAATCTAAAAAAGAAGCAGAACGTGTTCCTTATAAAGTAATTAAAGGTGATAATGATACACCTAGAGTAGATATTGATGGTCGTTTATACACACCTCAAGAATTATCAGCAATGGTGCTTCAAAAAATGAAGAAAACTGCTGAAGAGTTTTTAGATCAAGAAGTAACAGAAGCAGTAATTACTGTTCCTGCTTATTTTAATGATTCACAACGTCAAGCGACTAAGGAAGCAGGAGAAATTGCTGGTTTAAAAGTTCGAAGAATTATCAACGAGCCAACAGCTGCTGCTTTAGCTTATGGATTAGATAAAAAACATAAAGATCAAAAAATTGTTGTTTTTGATTTTGGTGGAGGTACACATGATGTCTCTATATTAGAATTAGGCGATGGCGTATTTGAAGTATTATCTACAGATGGTGATACCCATTTAGGTGGTGATGACGTGGATCAAAAAATCATTGACTGGTTAGCAGATGAGTTTAATACTGAAGAAGGTATTGATTTACGTAAAGATCCAATGGCATTGCAACGTTTAAAGGAAGCTGCTGAAAAAGCGAAGATTGAATTATCATCTTCTGCACAAACAGAAGTTAACTTACCATACGTTACTGCAACCGCTAGTGGACCTAAGCACTTAGTACGTACATTAACAAGAGCTAAGTTTGAACAATTGATTGACGATTTAGTAAAACGTACAATCGAACCTTGTCAAGCTGCTTTAAAAGCTGCTGGATTATCAAAAAGTGATATTGACGAAATTATTTTAGTAGGTGGATCAACTCGTATTCCTGCTGTTCAAGAAGCGGTTGAAAAATTCTTTGGAAAAAAGCCAAGTAAAGGTGTAAATCCGGATGAAGTAGTTGCAATTGGTGCTGCAATTCAAGGTGGTGTTCTAACAGGTGATGTTAAAGATGTTCTTCTTTTAGATGTAACGCCTTTATCACTTGGTATTGAAACAATGGGTAACGTTATGACAAAGCTTATTGAAGCTAACACAACGATTCCTACTAAGAAATCGCAAGTATTCTCAACTGCTGCTGATAATCAACCGTCAGTTGAAATTCATGTATTGCAAGGTGAACGTCCAATGGCACCAGATAACAAAACGATTGGTCGTTTCCATTTAGACGGTATTCCACCAGCAAGAAGAGGAACGCCGCAAATTGAAGTAACGTTCGATATTGATGCTAACGGAATTATAAAAGTTTCGGCGGAAGACAAAGCAACTGGTAAAAAACAAGATATCAGAATTGAAGCATCTTC
>CAZRDG010000044.1:0-11863 GCA_964598775.1 uncultured Lacinutrix sp. | reverse complement strand
AACAAGTGACGAACAGAATCGGCCGCTAAAGCACCTCCACCATAAGCAGCATCCACATGAAACCAAATATTTTCTTTTTCGCAAACCTGAGCAATGCCTTCTAAATCATCAATAATTCCAGCATTGGTAGTACCTCCAGTTGCAACAACCGCAAACAATCTTTTGCGTTGATGAAAATTTAAATTATCAATGGTTTCACGAAGCGAACTTCCTGTTAACTTTTCTTCTGTATCAACCAACATAATATCAACATCAGCGACTTTTGCCATCGCTTTAATTGATGAATGTGCACCAATTGATGTAATAATTAATCCTTTTTCTCTTTTGTAAGTTTCGTCTTCGCGCCAATGCTCTCTAGCTGTAACAATAGCAGAAAGATTCGCAGCAGTTCCTCCACTTGTAAAAACTCCAAATGCACCTTCAGGCAATCCTGTCAAGGAAACAATCCATTTCATCGCTTCGTTTTCACAAAAAATACCTCCTGCACCTTCCATCCAATAAGCACCATGAATACTAGAAACAGAGGTGACCAGATCAAACATCACAGCTGCTCGTGTTGGAGCAGCGGGAACAAAGGCCAAATTTCGAGGATGATCAACAGGAACATTTGCTTTAGCTAAATGTTGTTTCCATAAATTAAATGCATATTCACCTCCAATTCCCTCAGGAGTTATGGTTTCGCCAACCAAGGTCTTAAGTTCTTCAGCTTTTTGCGGTTTCCCTACTTTTTGTTTAGTGTGTGAAATTCTATCAATAGCATATTTCATGACGTCCATTGTCATTTCAATAAGCTCAATATCTATTTTGTGCATGTGCTACAGTTCTAATATTAAAAATTCCCCTTTTAGAGGTTGCAAATTTAACATTAACTGTTGGATTAATTGACCTCCATACTCAAGATAAAGTTCAGAAAAATTCAAGTTTCTTTCTTGTAGACTTTGGCCAGGAAATAATTGATTTTGTATCTCAGTTATTCTAGAAATTTGTTCGTTTAACTTTCTTTTTTGAGCTCTAAGTAATCGCTTTTCAAGATGAGTCAAACCTTTTAATTGTTTTTTCTCTTGAGCTGCAACTGCACCTAAAAAGGATTTGTCTGTTTCTTTGGCTAATTGATATAGCGCTTTAAACTGATTTTGAAGATGTTCTATTTGAGCTGAGAAATCGATATCAATTTTAGAAAGTTTCTTTACCTGTTGATTTACCAACTCCTCTTGGTTTAAAAACAACTCATTAATTGAAATACCTAGTTTTTTAAGTTTTTCCGATTGTTTTGCTGTTTTTACCAGTACTGAATTACGCAATAACAGCATTGGAAAAGGTACATTAACTGCCTTAAAATAAGACTTTAATTGAAACCAATAAGCCAGTTCTCCACCTCCTCCAATATAGCAGAGGTTTGGAAGTATAATTTCTTGATATAAAGGACGCATGATCACGTTTGGACTAAATCGTTCTGGATGCTTTTCTAATTCTGTCAATAGTTCAGATTTAGTAAATGAAATATCAGTATCATTTACAAAATAAGTTCCGTTTTGTTCTACAATACGTTCTCTTAAGTCTTCCTTCAAATAAAAAAGGTTGATTTCCCTTGGGTTCACTTGTACATTAAAGCCTAAACTATTAATTTTTTCATTAGTTTCAGAAACCTTTGTAAACGAAATCTGTTCAGTTAATTCCTTTTTTACATAAGGCGCAAATAGGGATTTTAAATCACGATCATCTGCATCAACAATAACTAAACCATAAGTACCAAACAATTCATTAGCTAAAAATCGAGTGGCATCAGCTAAATTTTTATGGTCTAAATAAGCGCATTTGAATAATTCCTTGATTCTATTTGCATTAGCCCCAAAGCCTAAGTTTGCTGTAAAAACGTCCAATACTTTATCAAGATCTTCCGTATTTAATCGTCCAACTGCACCAGAAGCCTGTCTTGACCATTGTACTTTTTTACCTTTAAAATTGAAGTAATTAATTTCATCAAAATCGTGATCTTCAGTTGCCATCCAATACACTGGTACAAAATTATTTTCTGGGTAAGCAGCTTTTAATTCGTTTGTAAGGTTGATAACTGAGATGATTTTATACAGAAAATAAAGTGGTCCTGTGAACAAGTTCAATTGATGACCTGTAGTAATAGTAAACGTATTTCCATGATGTAACAATTCAATATTCTGACTAGTCAAATTGGAGACCTCTAGTTTTTGATATTGTGTTTTTAATGAATTGACTAAAACTGTTCTTGTAGATTTTTGAAAAGAAGACTGTTTTTCTTCAATCTGAGATTTAAAATTTTCAAGCTTCGGATACCTATTGTAAAAGGGTTTTATCTGTTCTTTTTCATCCAGATAATCACAAATTAAGGATGAAAAATAGTTAGTGTCTCTAAATGAAATACAATCGGTTGGCATGCTAAATTTTAAAATCGTTTGTAAATATAATGCTCTTAAATATTTTAACTCCTAAATTTTAGTTAATTCGTTTTTTAAGTGTGCTACATTTTAACGTCTTGTTATAAGTAGTTTTAATTTCACCTTGCTATATTTACATTTATTTTTTAACAAACTCCAACCAAAATGCAAAAATTTTATCAAGTATTATTCTTAGTATGCTGTTCTATTTCAGCTGCTATTGCTCAAAATATTCAATCTCCAAGTGACTTTTTAGGGTACGAGATAGGAACTAAATTTTCAAGACACCATCAGGTTGTTGACTATTTTCAATATGTAGAATCACAACTTCCTAACCAAGTGAAGATGGAAAAATATGGTGAAACATATGAGCGTCGTCCTCTGTATGTGACTTATATTTCTACTGAAGAAAACATGCGAAATCTTGAAACTATCAGACAGAACAACCTTAAAAATGCTGGAATTTTATCTGGAGAATCCACCACTCAAGATATAGCAATTGTATGGATGAGCTATAATGTACATGGCAACGAAGCATCGAGTACAGAGGCATCAATGCAAACACTTTACACTTTACTTACAGAAAAGAAAGATTACTTAAAAAATACAATTGTTATCATTGATCCTTGTATAAATCCAGATGGACGTGATCGATATGCCAATTGGTACAATACAACGGCAAGTGTACCTTATGACATCAATCCACAATCTAGTGAGCATATCGAACCTTGGCCTGGAGGAAGACCAAATCATTACTTATTTGACTTGAATAGAGATTGGGCTTGGGCTAGTCAAAAAGAATCTCAAGGTCGATTGAAAATTTATAACAAGTGGATGCCGCATATTCATGTAGATTTTCATGAACAAGGTTTCAATGAGCCTTATTATTTTGCTCCAGCTGCAGAGCCTTATCATGAAATTATTAGTGATTGGCAACGTGACTTTCAAACTCAAATAGGTAGAAACCATGCGAAATATTTTGATTCTAATGGCTGGTTGTTTTTTACCAGAGAACGTTTTGATTTGTTTTATCCAAGTTATGGAGACACCTATCCAACTTATATGGGAGCTATTGGTATGACTTACGAACAAGGAGGTCATAGTCGTGGTGGTTTAGGTGTTTTAAATGATGAAGGTGAAGTGTTAACTTTAGTGGACAGAGTCATGCACCACACGACAAGTGGTCTGTCAACTGTTGAGATTTCATCAAAAAACGCATCAAAGTTGAACAGTGAGTTCAAGAAGTTTTTTAATACTTCAGGTTTAAAATACAAAAGTTATGTATTGCAAGGTGATGAAGATAAAATTGAAACGCTAAAAACACTTTTAGATCGTCATGAAATTAAATATGGTAACGCCTCTAATTCAAGAGTTTCTGGATACAATTACGATACAGCCTCACAAGGCAATATGTCGACCACTTCAAATGATTTGGTGGTGAGTACCAATCAACCAAAAGGCAAAATGGTTAAGGCTTTATTTGAACCAGATGGAAAATTGAGCGATTCACTTACCTATGACATCACAGCATGGAGTTTACCTTATGCTCATGGTTTGAAGGCAATAGCGAGTACTAGCTTAGTCAGCTCAAACCAAGCAAGCTCTCCAGCGAAAGTGTCGGCAATTACAAATGCATATGGCTATGTGAGTAATTGGAATTCTATGAAAGATGCTAAATTTTTAACCGATTTATTAAAACAAAATTTCAAAGTACGTTTTACAGACAAACCGTTGTACCAAAATGGAAAAACTTATAACAGAGGTTCTTTAATCATCCTTAAAGGCGATAACTACAGATTAGAAGATTTTCAATCCAGATTAAACACTACTGCACAAGCTCATAATCAGCCTTTAGAGGCTATTAATACTGGTTTTTCAGATAGAATTCCAGACATTGGTTCTCCAGATATTAAGCTCGTAAACAAACAACGTATTGCAATGCTTTCAGGAGAAGGTACATCCTCTTTAAATTATGGAGCTTTATGGCATTTCTTTGAACAACAGCTTAATTATCCTGTGACTTCCATAAATACCGAACATTTAAATTATATTGATTTATCTAAATACGATGTCCTTATCATGCCAAGTGGCAATTACAGAAGTAGCCTTAATGAAAACGCCATGAATGAGCTTAAATCATGGATTAGAAAAGGTGGTAAAGTTATTGCCATTGATAGAGCCTTAAGTGCTTTTGCAGGAAAAGATGGTTTTGGACTAAACTACAATAAGAATGACGATGGTGATGACAAAGACAACAACCTTATTCCTTATGCTGATAGAGAGCGTGAATATGCAAAACAAATGATTACTGGTGCTATTTTTAAAACAAAGGTTGATAATACACATCCTATGGCTTATGGCTATTCTGACGAGTATTTTACACTTAAGTTAGGAAGCACATCATATAGTTTACTTGATGGTGGAACCAATGTGGCTCATATTGGAGATAATCCAATGCGAGTCTCAGGTTTTGCTGGAAGCGAAACTATTCCGAAATTAAAAAAATCACTAGTGTTTGGAGAAGAGAGAATGGGTCAAGGAAGTGTTATTTATTTTGTTGATGATGTTGTGTTTAGAAGCTTTTGGGAAAATGGAAAGTTATTTTTAGTCAACTCCATTTTCTTTGTAAATAATAACGCTTTTGTTCTTTAATCATGTTTAAAAAAAATGTCCTGATTGTATTGATTTGCAGTCTTATTTTAAGTTCGTGCAAATCACAATCCATCTCGAATGACACCTACTTTGATATTGTAAGACCCTTATTCACTGGTGAAAAGGCTTTTGAGACTACAGCATACGTTGAGCAGTTTTGGCGAATTCCAGGGAATACAGGATTTAATAATAGTATTCATCGAATTATTGAAAATCTTGAAGCTGCAGGTTACATCAATGAGGATAAAGTTAACGAAAACACACGTTTGGTTTATCGACTTGAAACACGTCCAATGGAAGGTCCAACTTGGGAACCTGTTAATGCTGAGCTTTCAATTGTTGGGAATTCCCAACCGCTTTTAAAGTTTGACAGCAATAGAAATATGATTTTCCAATATTCAGCATCAACTCCTATAGAAGGGGTTGTTGCTGATGTTATCCATATTGAATCTTCAGACGATTTTAAAACTAAAGATGTGGGTGGGAAAATTGTATTTGCTGAAATGAGTCCTTATCGACTCTACGATGCTGCAATAACACAAGGCAATGCTGTTGGAATTATAACTTACAATAATCCGGATTATTTACAACCAGAAAAGAATGTCACTTCTATTCAGTTTAGAAGTTTACGTTATAATGAAGGTGTTAATGCTTGGGGAATTGCCTTATCTTATCAAGCTAAAGAAGTATTGAAAAATGAGTTAAGCAAAGGACCAGTTAAAGCAAAGGTGAATATTTCAACCAAAATATATCCATCAGAAGAATTAACGGTTGTTGCCTCAATAAAAGGAACCGAATTATCAAATGAAAGCTTAGTATTTAGCGCTCATGTTCAAGAACCAGGAGCTAATGACAATGCCACAGGAGTTGGCACACAATTAGAAATGGCAATGCTTTCGGCTAAGCTTATTCAAGATAAAAAACTAGACTTAAAACGAACTCTAACTTTTTTATGGGGTGACGAAATTACATCAACAAGACGTTATATTGAAGAAAACAATGGTACAAACACCAACATAAAATGGGGAATTAGCCTAGATATGGTTGGCGAAAATACTGATGTTACGGGAGGCACTTTTTTAATCGAAAAAATGCCTGATCCAAGTGCTATTTGGACACGTGGAAAAGACAAGCATACAGAATGGGGAGGACGACCTCTAAAAGAAGAAGATATGAAACCTCATTATTTAAATGATTTCATCATCAATACGTTTAAGAAGCAAGGCGAGTTTGCTAATTGGGCTGTTGAAACCAATCCGTTTGAAGGAGGTAGTGACCACACGCCGTTTTTGAGAGCTAATATTCCTGGTCTTTTGTTGTGGCATTTTACAGATCAATTTTATCACACAGATAACGATCGTATAGACAAGGTATCTCAAGAAACTATGAAAAATGTTGGTACTGGAGCACTAGCAAGTGCTTATGCGCTTTTGAATGCCGACTCAAAATTTGGAATACAGCTAATTGATTCTATAATGAATATAGCCAAGAATAGACTTAATGACGAATATGTACTGAGTAAAGCTGCAATTACTGAAGGAGCAGATATCAAAGAACAAACTCATATTTTAGACACTTGGCAAAACTGGTATACTGAAACCTTAGACACTATTAAAGATGTTGAACCAACTGATAATCCTCAACTAAATACCAAAATTCAAAAAGCAAAAGAGGACTTGAATAACTATGCAAAAAGCTTGCTTCTTAAATTACAAAATGAATAGAATAGATTTAATAAATGAAATTGTTTTAAGGAAAAATAAAAGTACTTATCTCGAAATTGGTGTTGCAAGAGGCACGACTTTATTTCAAATTAAATGCGAAAATAAGATCGCAGTTGATCCAAAATTCATGTTTCATGGACTAAAAAAATTAATTTGGAAATATAAAAATCCAACCAATAAAAACAATCAATACTTCAGTCTAACAAGTGATGAATTTTTTACTAAAGAAAAAGACCTCCTTAAAAGCCTAAATGGTATTGATGTCATATTTATTGATGGGTTGCACACTTTTGAAAATTCACTTCAAGATGTTTTAAACAGTTTAAAATACCTTAAAAAAGATGGTTATATTATTATGCATGATTGTTTCCCTCCTCATGAAGCAGCTGCAATGCCAACCAAAACTTATCCAACAGTCGAACAACGAAAAGTCGAGGGATGGACAGGCGCTTGGTGTGGTGATGTTTGGAAAAGTATTGCCTATTTAAAAAAACATTACGAATCTGAACTAGATATTTCTGTTCTGAACACTGATTTCGGACTTGGAATCATTACTCTAAAAAATTCTATTCCAACAAATTTATCAATAGATGAAGATAGTTTTAGTACTATTAATCAAATGACTTACAATGAAATGAAAAAAAATGCCGAAGTCATACTAAATTTAAAAAATATAGACGATAATGAGGCTACCATAAATTCAATTCTATCAAAACATAAAAATCAAGCTTAAAAAAGCAATATTATGAAAACAATTAAATCACTTGCCCTAATCCTTCTACTTTTAAGTTTCTCTTGTGCTAAAGAAACTGCATCTGAAACCACAGAGTTTAAAGTAGATTTTGAAAAATTTACTTTAGATAATGGCTTGCAAGTTATTTTGCATGTAGATCGATCAGACCCAGTTGTGGCTGTTGCATTAACAAGCCATGTTGGTTCTGCAAGAGAAATTGAAGGTCGTACAGGATTTGCTCACCTTTTTGAACATTTACTGTTCTTAGAATCTGAAAACCTTGGTAAAGGTGGACTTGATAAAATGAGTGCTCGTATTGGTGGATCAGGTGCCAATGGATCAACAAGTAGAGATAGAACCAATTATTTTCAAACCGTTCCCAAAGATGCTCTTGAAAAAATGATTTGGGCAGAAGCTGATAAATTAGGCTTCTTTATTAATACTGTTACAGAACCGGTTTTAGCAAAGGAAAAGCAAGTGGTTAAAAACGAAAAACGCCAAGGTGTAGATAATCGTCCTTATGGCCATAACTTCTACGTTATTGACACCAATTTATATCCAGAAGGTCACCCTTACAGTTGGGAAGTGATTGGTTCATTAGAAGATTTACAAAATGCAACCCTCCAAGATGTCAAAGATTTTTACAATCGTTGGTATGTTCCAAATAATGTAACCCTTACTATTGCTGGAGATTTTGATGTTGCACAAGCCAAACAATGGGTAGAAAAATATTTTAGTGAAATTAAACGAGGCGAAGACATCCCAAAAATGGAAAAGCAGCCCGTTACTTTATCTGAAACTAAAAAACTATACTACGAAGATAATTTTGCACGTGCTCCTCAGTTAACCTTAACTTGGTCTGGAGTTCATAATTACCATCCTGATTCCTATGCCTTAGAAGTCTTAGCAACTTACCTATCACAAGGAAAAAAAGCACCATTATATAAGGTACTCGTTGAAGATGAAAAATTATCAGATAATATAAATGTTTTCCAATATAACTCGGAGATTGCAGGTCAGTTTATGATGCAGGTTACTGCCTTTTCTGAAACTAATCTCCAAAATGTACTGAGTAGCATTAATAAAGGTTTGGCAAAATTTGAGGCAGAAGGCATTTCAGAATCCGATCTAAATCGAATTAAAGCAGGTCAAGAAACTAGTTTTTACAACAGTTTATCTAGTGTTTTAGGAAAAGGATTTCAATTGGCACAATATGAAATTTTCGCTGGAGATCCAGGTTTTGTCAACCAAGATGTAAAAAACATTCTTGCTGTGACAGCAGATGATGTCATGCGTGTTTATAATACTTACGTAAAAGACAAAAATTTTGTCGCTACTAGTTTTGTTCCAAAAGGTCAAAAAGAATTAGCTCTCAATGATTCAAAATTAGCTGATGTAGTTGAAGAACCTATTATTGATGGTGCTGAAGAAACTTTTGATGCTAGTATTGCTGCTGAATATGAAAGAACACCATCTAGTTTCGATAGAAGCATTGAGCCTCCTTATGGAGAAAGCCCAGATGTAAAAGTACCAGATGTTTGGAAAGATGAGTTGTCTTCTGGCATCAAAGTTTATGGTATTGAAAACAATGAAGTTCCTTTAGTACAATTTGAAATTCAATTAAGAGGTGGAATGCTATTGGAAAACCAAGAAAAAATTGGTGTTTCAAATTTATTAGCTGACCTAATGACCAAAGGAACAGCCAATAAAACACCTGAAGAACTTGAAAACGCTATTGAAACTTTAGGCGCATTTATTAATGCTCGTGCTTCAAAAGAAAACATCACTATTTCAGGAAACACGTTAGCTAAAAACTATGACAAAACAATGGCATTGGTTCAAGAAATTCTGTTGCAACCACGATGGGATGAAAAAGAATTTGATTTATTAAAACAAAGCACACTAGCTCAAATTGAACGCCAAAAGGCGCAGCCTAATAGCATTGCGAACAATCAATTTGATAAATTAATCTATGGTGAAAATCATATTTTATCACATGATAATTTAGGTACTAAAGCTTCAGTAAATACTATTACGCTGGATGATTTAAAAGCCTATTACAATAATTATATATCGCCAAGTATTGCCAAATTCCACGTGGTTGGAGCCATTTCTAAGGATAAAGTCACAACTTCATTAACAGATTTAAACAGCAATTGGACTCCTAAAATAGTTGAGTTTCCCAACATTGCAGATCCTTTAGCTCCTGATGCATCTAAGGTTTATTTTTACGATGTTCCAGGTGCCAAACAATCGGTTTTAAGTTTTGGTTATCCAGCTCTTGCTGCAACTGATGCTGATTATTATCCAGCATCATTATTAAATTACAGATTAGGAGGTGGAGGTTTCGCTTCTCAATTAACACAGCAATTGCGAGAAGGTAAAGGTTACACCTATGGTATTGGATCTGGATTTTCAGGTTCAACTATAAAAGGCCCTTTCCAAATTTCAAGTGGTGTAAGATCTAATGTAACTTACGAATCAGCAAGTTTGGTAAAAGAAATTTTAGAAAATTACGGCAAAAACTATGATGAGAATGACCTAGAAGTAACCAAAGGCTATATGATAAAAAGTACAGCTAGAGCATTTGAAACATTACGTAGCAAATTAAATATGCTCACCAACATTAGTAATTATGGTTATGCCGATGATTATGCCAAGCAACGTGAGGCTATTGTAAAGGCTATGACAGTTGAAGACATTAAAGCTTTAGCGGAAAAATATTTAAATCCAGAAAAAATGATTTATCTTGTAGTTGGAGATGCTGCTACTCAAATGAGCAAATTGGAAGGTTTAGGTTTTGGAAAACCTGAATTATTAAATGAAATTGAAACGGAAGAAACTATTCAACAATAATAAACATAATATCATGAAATCATTAAAGAAAGAAGACATTAATCAGGAGGTTTTTAACCTTTATGACGATTACGCTCACAACAAAATTGACAGACGTCAATTCGCTGAAAAATTATCTTTATACGCAATTGGTGGCCTTACAGTTAGCTCTTTAATGAGTTTTATGATGCCTGATTATCAAGAAAAAATTCAAGTTCAGGCTAACGATCCAAGATTGGATTCAGGTTTTATTGAATACGACTCACCCAAAGGTGGAGGCACCATAAAAGGCTTGTTGTCACAACCAAAAGGAAATGCAACAAAACTTCCAGGAGTTGTTGTTGTTCATGAAAATAGAGGTTTAAATCCACATATAGAAGATGTTGGTCGACGTGCTGGTCTTGAAGGATTTATTTCGTTAGCACCAGATGCGCTAACACCTTTAGGAGGTTATCCAGGAACAGATGATGAAGGTAGAACTTTGCAACGTAAACGCGATCGTGGCGAAATGCTTGAAGATTTTATTGCAGCATATACCTACTTAAGCAAACATCCAAATTGTGATGGTAATATTGGTGTTGTAGGTTTCTGTTTCGGAGGTTGGATCTCTAATATGATGGCTGTACGTATTCCAGAGTTAAAAGCTGCTGTTCCTTTTTATGGTGGACAACCAGAAGACGCAGACGTACCAAAAATAAACGCAGCTTTAATGTTGCAATATGCTGGTTTAGATGAGAGAGTAAATGCTGGATGGCCAGATTATGAAAAGGCGTTAAAAGCTAATAATAAAGAATACGTAGCTCATTTTTATCCAGATACAAACCATGGTTTTCATAATGATACAACTCCTCGTTATGATAAAGATGCAGCAACATTGGCATGGCAGAGAACCGTTGATTTTTTCAAGGAGAAATTAAAATAATCTATTTAATAATGAAGCACTTATCAATTTTATTCTGCGTTCTTTTTATTGCTACAAACGTATATTCACAAGGAGATGATGATTCGAATGTATTAAAAACTTCTTTTGGTATCAAAGCTGGTTACAATAATATCCAGATGAAAATAGAAGACCAAGGTCGTGACTATGTGCAACGCGACGCTGGCATTTATGTTGGAGCTTTTGTAAATTTCCCAACTTCTGAAACGTTTAGCGTACAACCTGAAATGATATATAGCTCGTCTCGATATAATATTAATGATAATATCGATTTAATTCATATTCCAGTCTCATTAAAATTTGAATTAGCCAACAATTTTACGGGTTTTATTGGACCTGAAGGACAGTTTTTATTAGGTATTGGTGATGTTGAAACAGACCAATTCAATAACTTTATGTTTGGTTTCTTTTTTGGAGCAAATTATGAGGTAGCACCACATTTTTTCATTGAGGCAAGACCTTATTTTGCTTTAAGTAGATTATTGGACAATGGACCTGGAGTATCCAGAAAATTAAATACACTTCAGGTTGGATTAGCTTATCAGTTTTAGAAAATAACTATAAGTAT
>CAZRDG010000043.1:0-11908 GCA_964598775.1 uncultured Lacinutrix sp. | reverse complement strand
GAGGTCACAGTTACAGCGGCAAATTTTAGTACACTAGCAAACAATCAACAAGTTGTAGTGAGTTCGACAACAGAAAACGGTCATACACACAGTGTGACGATTTCATGTGCAACCTAAACATTTTATTTTTTTTATAAAGTAAAATGATTATATGTGTATTTTAGCACTATGATTATCGTAACGATATTAGGTGCTGGAAACGTTGCACAACATTTATACAAAGTATTTTCAGCTTCAGTTGAAATAACAGTGAATCAATGGTATAACAGACATTTAGAACATTTGCAAATGTTTAAAAATGATGTTGATATTGTTGATGATATCTCGCTTTTAAAAGAAGCTGATATTTATATTATTGCTGTAAGTGACGATGCTGTTGCTGAGATATCTGAGCAATTACCTTTTTCTAATAAATTGATTGTTCACACTTCAGGTAGTGTGAATTTGCATCATCTTGATAAGAAAAATCGTCGTGGTGTTTTTTACCCTTTACAGACCTTCTCAAAAAATGCTGAACTCAACTTTAACGATGTTCCTATCTGCATTGAAGTTGAACACAAAGTTGATTATCATGTATTGAAAGATTTAGCAATTGCCATCGGAAGCCCTTATCATCGAGTCAATTCGCCGCAACGAGCAGCTTTACATCTCGCTGCTGTTTTTGTAAATAACTTCACCAATCAATTATACAGAGTCGCTCATGAAATCACAGAATCTGAAGGTGTCGATTTCAACATCCTAAAGCCTTTGATAAAGGAAACTGCCAAAAAAGTTGACACTTTATCGCCATACATGGCGCAAACAGGTCCAGCAAAACGTAATGATAAAAAAACCATTAAGAAACATTTAGCTACTTTAGATAAAGAAATTCATAAAGACATGTACAAACTATTAACCAAAGCCATAAAAGAAACGCATGGAATCTAAAAGTTATAAAGAATACCTTAACGACATTACTGCACTAATTTTTGATGTAGATGGTGTGCTAACTGATGGCACAGTAACTGTAACGACCTCTGGTGAAATGCTAAGAACAATGAATATTAAAGATGGTTATGCCATAAAAACTGCTGTGGATAACGGTTATCATGTTTGTATTATTTCTGGTGGAAGCAATGAAGGTGTCAGACTGCGTTTACAAGGCCTTGGAGTTAAAGATATACACTTAGGAGTTCATGATAAAGTAAATACTTTATACGACTATTTTAAATCTCTAAACCTTAACAAGAATCAAGTACTTTATATGGGAGACGATATTCCAGATTTAAAAGTTATGCAAATGGTAGGTTTACCTTGTTGTCCGCAAGATGCTGTTCCAGAAATTAAAGCTATAAGCAGTTATGTGTCTCATAAAAATGGTGGCAAAGGAGCTGTTAGAGATATTATTGAGCAAGTTATGAAAGTACAAGGAAAGTGGAACAACAATTTTGATGCAAAATATGATTAGTTTTTTTAAACTCATTCGTTGGAAAAACCTTCTGCTTATTGCATTAGTTCAGCTCCTTATTAAATATGCACTTCTTGAACCCTTTGAAGTCGTCCGTTTTACCTTAAACGATTTTGGTTTTAGCCTGTTGGTTTTGGCCACTTTATGCATTGCTGCCGCTGGAAACGTCATTAATGACATTTATGATATTGAAACAGATTTAGTCAACAAACCAGATAAAGTTATTGTTGGTAATAGCATTTCAGAGAAAGCTGCATTCAATATTTATATCCTATTAACAATTTTAGGTGTTGGACTTGGTTTTTATATTTCAAATCTTGTCGGCAGAAGTGGATTTTCTGCAATATTCGTTATTATTTCAGCATTATTATACATTTATGCAACCTACCTAAAACAAACCACTTTATTTGGCAATCTACTGATATCCTTCTTAGTAGCAATAAGTCTTATAATAGTGGGCTTATTTGAATTATTGCCAGTAATTACTGAACAAAACAGAGAGACTCAATTAACCTTTTTCAAAATAATTTTTGATTACTCCATTTTTGCATTTATGATAAATCTATTGCGTGAAATGGTAAAAGACATTGAAGACATTAATGGTGATTACAAAGTAGAAATGAAAACCTTGCCAATTGTAATAGGAAGAGAACGCTCGCTAAAAGTTGTTTTCGCATTATCGCTTATTCCATTATTCGCCGTGGCTTTTTATGTTGTCACTTATTTGTACAAGCACTACATTGCTGTTGGCTATTTTTTAATTTTTATTATTGCTCCACTACTCTATTTCACAATCAAAGCATTTAGTGCTGAAACAAAAAAAGAGCTTAGCTTTTTATCAATTTTACTTAAATTTATAATGTTTTTTGGTATAATGTCCATACTACTTTACCCATTGATTTTAAGGTAATGCTTAGAGAAAAACTTAAAAATTATCATATCATTTTAGCTTCAGGTTCACCAAGAAGACAAGAGTTTTTTAAAGGCTTAGGTATCGATTTTGAAGTGCGTTTAAAACCTATTAAAGAAGATTATCCAAGTAGGTTAAGGCATTTTGAAATAAGCGATTATTTAGCTCAACTTAAATCACTTCAATTTGAAAATGAATTGCAAACCAATGATATCCTTATAACAAGTGACACTATAGTTTGGCATAACAACAAAGCTCTTGGAAAACCTGGAACTGAACAAGAGGCTTTTGAAATGCTAAAATCAATGAGCAATCAAACCCATGAAGTCATTACCTCTGTGTGTTTTAAAACGATTCAGTCAGAGAAAACTGTTAACAATACAACCAAGGTCACCTTTAAAGAGTTTTCAGACGAAGAGATTTGGTATTATGTGCATCATTTTAACCCAATGGATAAAGCTGGTGCTTATGGTATTCAAGAATGGATTGGTCAAATTGGTGTAACAAACATTGAAGGATCTTATTTTAATGTCATGGGCTTACCAGTGCATTTGGTTTATGATACACTTATTGAATTTGCTAATAAATAATTTATTTCTCTTTTTATTACTAAATGCTATCTATCTTTGCAAAAACACTTATTCATGAAGCATTTTTTTTCCAATTATCAAAACGAATTAATACTCACTTTAGTTGTAATAACTATTGTTCTTATTCTTAGATATATACTTCATGCGGCATTACGAAAAATTGGAAGAAAAAGCGGAATTAATGAAGCTCGAATCAATTTAATTAATAGATATGCTATTGTAACCTTGGTTTTAATCGCATTACTCATTGAAGCCTTTATTTTTGGAGCAGAACCGAAAGACTTATCATTGGTTTTTTCATCAGTATTCGCTGTGATTGGTATTGCTCTTTTTGCAATTTGGTCCATTCTAAGCAATATAACATCTGGAGTCATTATGTTTTTCTCTTTTCCTTATAAAGTGGGAGACAAAATAAAAATTCATGACAAAGATTTCCCTGTTGAAGCTGTAATTGAAGATATTAGAGCTTTTCAATTGCATTTGAGACAAGATAATGGTGACCTTGTGACTTACCCAAACAACTTAATATTACAAAAAGCAGTTACTTTAGTTGAAAAAGATGCCATTGATGATGGTAGTGATGCCATATAAATAGTATATTTAATGCATAAGTATTCATTATGGCGAAGACAAAAAAGAAACGTGCAAAAATTCAAAATAAAAAAGTAGGTCTTGCTCCAGGTGCAATGGTTTACACTGGTAAAAAAGTTGAACAAAAACTTTTTATCGAATCTTTTAATTATAACAAGGAAACTTACCAAGAAAAAGAATTACCAAATGTAGAAGAAGCTTTTGCTTATAAGATATCCTCTCCTATTTCATGGTTAAATATAAATGGTTTGAACCACGTTGGTGCAATTGAAAAAATTGGAAATCATTACGATATCCATCCCTTAGTATTAGAAGATATTGTAAACACTGCTCAGAGACCAAAAATTGATGAATATGAAGACTATCTATTCATTGTCTTAAAAATGCTCTATTATGATGATAACGACACCATTGTTTCAGAACAAGTGAGTTTCATCTTAGGAAAAAGTTACGTCATTACGTTTCAAGAATCTGAAGGCGACGTTTTTAATACAGTTAGAGAACGTATTCGTCATGGAAGAGGAAGAATTCGCACCATGGATTCTGATTACTTGCTTTATGCTTTAATAGATGCTGTAATTGACCATTATTTTGTAATTATAGAAACTCTCGGGAATAAAATTGAAGACCTAGAATCTGATGTTTTTGATGGCATCCAAGATGATAACATTACAAGGCAAATTCAAGATTTAAAACGTGAAATTTTACGGGTTAGACGTGCTATTTTTCCGCTTCGAGAAGTTATTAGTAGAATTGAACGCCATGAAAGCCCACTAATAAAAGATAAAACCAAGACGTTTTTCCGTGATATTTATGATCATATCATTCAAGTATCTGAAAACATTGATATTTATCGCGAAATGGTATGGAGTTTAATGGATATGTACATGACTACCATTAGCAATAAAATGAATGAAGTCATGAAAGTACTTACCATCATGGCATCGATATTCATTCCATTAACTTTTTTCGCAGGTATTTACGGCATGAACTTCGATTATATTCCTGAACTTAAATACAAATACAGTTATTTTATTCTTTGGGGAATTTTTATAATGATGGTCATTGGAATGGTAATTTACTTCAGGCGTAAAAAATGGTTATAAGTTAAAATAACTTTAAAAGCACCTTTTTCGCTCTCATTCTTTTATATATTTGATTACCAACAAACCTGTAAATAATGAAAAAGACTATACTAGCCTCACTTTTCACAGTCATTCTTATATTTTATTCGCAAGCACAACAACCGGAAAAACTAAGCACTTCTCAGATTTATGAAGCTTTGCAAAAACTGAATTTTTTAGGTTCAGTCTTATATGTTGCTGCACATCCAGACGATGAAAACACACGTTTAATTTCCTATATGGAAAATCATGTGAAAGCCAGAACAGCATATTTATCTCTGACTCGTGGCGATGGTGGTCAAAACCTAATAGGCCCAGAACTAAGAGAATTACTTGGTGTTATTAGAACTCAAGAATTATTAGCTGCGAGAGGTATTGATGGAGGTGAACAAATGTTTACAAGAGCTAATGATTTTGGTTACTCAAAACATCCAGACGAGACTTTAACTATTTGGAACAAAGAAAAAGTGTTAAGCGATGTGGTTTGGGCTATTAGAAAATTTAAACCAGACGTTATCATCAATAGATTTGACCATAATAGTGCTGGTGAAACGCATGGTCATCATACGAGTTCTGCATTATTAAGTATGGAGGCTTTTGATTTGGTCAATGATAAATCTGTGTTTTCAGATCAACTAAAATATGTAGATACATGGCAACCAAAGCGCCTGTTTTTTAATACAGGTTGGTGGTTTTATGGTAGCCAAGAGAATTTTGAAAAAGCTGACAAAACGGGAATGATTAAAATTGATATTGGTGTTTATTATCCATTAAAAGGCTTATCAAACAACGAAGTCGCTTCATTGGCTAGTAGCCAACATTTATGTCAAGGATTTGGTAGATTAACACAACGAGGTTCTCAAGAAGAATATATTCAATTTCTTAAAGGCGATCTTCCAGATAACTCAAATGTATTCTCAGGTATTGATACATCATGGAATCGAGTGAAAGGGGGAACAGTTATCGGAAATATTTTAAATAAGGTTGAAGCTAATTTTAATTTTAAGAATCCATCAGAACATATCAGTGATTTAATGAAAGCTTATCAACTCATTCAAAAATTAGAAGATAAGCATTGGAAAACTATCAAAACCGAAGAAATAAAAGCCATCATTCAAGCTTGTGCTGGTTTGTATCTAGAGGCATCTTCAAATACGCCAACGGCAAGTAATTCAAGCGAAGTTAAACTTAATTTAGAAGTCCTTAACAGGAGTGACATTCCAATTAACTTAGTTTCTTACCATATTCCAAACTTAAATGAAGGCATTAGTAAAAATATAGATTTAACAATTAATAATAAATTTGATTTTGAAGAAACTGTTGATTTAAAAAACGCTAAGAACACGGCTCCATATTGGTTAGAGAATAAAGGAACTCTTGGTATGTACAATGTTGAAGATAGAAATTTAATAGGTCTTCCTGAAACACCACGAGACATCGCTGTTAAGTTCAATTTATTAATTAATAATGTCCCTATTTACTTTACTAAAAATGTGGTTTACAGATACTCGGAACCAGATAAAGGTGAACTTTACAGACCTTTTGAGGTTATACCTGAAGCATCTGTAAGCATCACAGAAAAAGTTATCATTTTTGAAAATGACAAGCAACGCGATATTCAAGTCAAAATAAAAGCAGGAAAAAATAATCTTGATGGCTATGTGCAAATAGAACACCCAGAAGGCTGGAGTGTTTATCCAGACAAACAAAAAATAGCTTTATCTAATAAAGATGAAGAACAAACACTAACCTTTACAGTAATTCCTCCTAAAAATCAAAACGAAGGTTATTTAACACCAAAGGTTTTTGTAGGCGATAAAGTTTACTCGAAAGAACTTATAGAGATAGATTACAGTCACATCCCGTTTCAAACGGTTCTATTGCCTAGCGAAAGTAAAATCGTAAGATTAGATATTAAAAAGAAAGGCGAAAACATAGCTTACATAGAAGGTGCAGGCGATGTGGTTCCGGAAAGTTTGCAACAAATAGGATACAACGTCGTAAAACTAAAACCTGAAGATATTACAGCAGAATCCCTATCAAGATTTGATGCCGTTGTTGTTGGTATTCGCGCTTATAACATTGTTGACGAGTTAAAATTCAAGCAACAATTGCTTTTTGATTTTGTAGAGCAAGGAGGCAATATGATTGTACAATACAATACAAGCAGAGGCATAAAAGTAGATAATATTGCGCCATATGACTTAAAATTATCAAGAGATAGAGTTACAGACGAAAATGCTGAAGTACGAATTATAAATCCAGATCACGAGCTTTTAAATTTTCCAAATAAAATCACAGAAGACGATTTTAAAGGTTGGACTCAAGAGCGCGGATTATATTTTCCTGATGCGTGGAGTGACGAATTTACACCGCTAATATCTATCAACGATAAAGGCGAATCACCAAAAACTGGAAGCTTATTGGTAGCAAAACATGGTAAAGGTCATTATATATATACAGGTTTAAGCTTTTTTAGAGAATTTCCTGAAGGCGTATCTGGAGCATATAGGTTGTTTGCTAATATGCTTTCTATTGGAAAAGAGAATATTAACTTAGATAAAAAACTAAACGATTAATATGGAAGAAAATCACAGGTATCAAAAAGCGAGTTGGAATAATTGGTACACGTTAGTGTTGGTTGCTAATGCTATTTACATTATTATCTTCTATTTTTTAACTGCTACATTTTCTTAATATGAACCATTTTATAAAGCTTGAAACTTTAGATTGGACAATTTTATTGGTTACCCTTTTAACCATTGTTTTGTATGGAACTTGGAAAACCAGAAAAAGTAAAGATGTACAAGATTATTTAAAAGGAGGTAATACCTCCAAGTGGTGGACAATAGGTTTATCTGTAATGGCAACCCAAGCCAGTGCTATTACCTTCCTCTCTACTCCAGGACAAGCCTATAATGATGGTATGGGATTTGTGCAATTCTATTTCGGATTGCCAATAGCAATGGTAGTTATTTGCATGGTGTTTATACCATTATATCATCGCTTAAAAGTTTATACCGCTTATGAGTTTTTGGAAAACAGATTCGATTTAAAAACAAGAACTCTAACAGCCATTCTCTTTTTAATACAACGTGGTTTGGCGGCAGGTATAACAATTTTTGCACCAGCTATTATTTTGTCCGTTGTATTAGGTTGGAATTTATTGTTGCTGAATATCATCATAGGAATCCTTGTTATTATCTATACTGTTTCTGGAGGCACAAAAGCCGTAAACGTAACTCAAAAGCATCAAATGGTTGTGATTTTCACAGGAATGATTATTGCTTTCATCCTAATTGTGAATAAGCTACCTGAAAACATAACATTTACAAAAGCATTGGAAATTGCAGGAGCTAGCGGAAAAATGGACATCTTAGATTTTTCTTTTGATTTGAACAATCGCTATACATTTTGGAGTGGTATTATTGGTGGAACATTTTTAATGCTCTCCTATTTTGGTACAGATCAAAGTCAAGTGCAACGCTACTTATCAGGAAAGTCAGTTAAAGAAATGCAATTAGGTTTAATGTTTAACGGACTTTTAAAAGTACCTATGCAGTTTTTTATTCTGCTAGTAGGTGTTATGGTATTTGTATTTTATCAGTTTAACCAAGCACCTGTTAACTTTAATCCTTTGGCAACTGAAGTTGTTTTATCATCATCTTATGCTAATGATTATGAAAAACTCCAACAAGAACAAACCAAGATTTTCAATGATAAACAAACCATCATTTCAAATTATATAAATTCTGGTGATGAAAGTGCTGCAAAATATATTGCCTTAGCAAATGAAGCTAATGATGAACTTAGAAGTGAAGCTCAAGAATTAATAAAAAAAGCTTCTGAAGAGCAACAAATAAAAGTGGAGAGTAATGATAAAGACTACATGTTTATTACTTTCATTCTTAATAATTTACCACGAGGATTAATTGGGTTATTACTAGCAGTCATATTAAGTGCCGCAATGTCTAGCACCTCCAGCGAATTGAATGCCTTAGCATCAACTACAACTATAGACTTATATAAACGTAATACATCAGAAAAATCAGAAACTGAAATGGTTAAGGCCTCTAAATGGTTTACTTTAGGTTGGGGAATTTTAGCCATTGGGATTGCATGTGTGGCCAATCTTGCTGAAAATTTAATTCAGCTAGTCAATATTATTGGTTCCATTTTCTATGGAAATGTTTTAGGCATCTTCCTACTCGCTTTCTTTGTAAAATTTATAAGAGGAAATGCTGTTTTTACAGCAGCTCTAATCACACAAGTTATTGTTATAGGACTTTTCTTATTGAATGAATACGAGTTTATCAATTTACCTTTCTTGTGGCTTAATTTTGTAGGATGCGTTATTGTGATGATTATTGCTATTCTAATACAATCGTTTAGTAACAATACTCCTGATGGTCAACTAACAAGTGGTGGGAATTTATAAATTGTTTTAAGAATAAAAAAAAGCCACTCATCTGAGTGGCTTTTTTCATTATCTCATATAAACTAACTAACTAATAAAACTAAGAGATAACGTTTTATTTTTCCTTTTCTTGATAGTTAAAAATTGCGTTTAGTACCAACCCAATCATAACACCAAATGCTGCACCAAATGAAATTCCAAAAGCGATTCCATTTCCAACATTTCCATTTATTGAGCCGTAAACAGAGCCAATAGTTATCCCTAATGATGTTCCAATGGAAGACCCTATAGCTAAATAGTACGCAAAACTCTTTTCCTTTTCCATAGTATTAATGAATAATATTAATCGATAAAGGATAAGTTGGTGTTTCACCATTACTAGCCTTAATAGCATTTATTATTGGGAATATGATAGCTACAAATGCTAGCGCGATTAATCCTAAAAGACCTAGTCCTAATAAAAGAATCAATGGTATACATATAATTGAGTATATAAGAATACTCAACTGAAAATTAATAATATTCTTACCATGTGTATCCATTTGGTAAACTTTCTTTTTATTAGTCATCCAAAGGATTAAAGGCAAAATTAAACTCCCAAAACCTATCACTAAAGTTATTAATTGACTTAAATGGGTTAATACAATAAGCTGTCTGTCTTGTCTCATGGTTAATAATGATTTGATTGATTACCTATATGACGTAGATTTTAAAGAAATGTTACAATAATTTCATTTAAAGCCGACATTTTTTGAATCTAGTTAAAACCTTTAGTAAAATTATGTATCTTTCATGGTGCTAATAATACATTAGACAGATACCAACATCAACCATTGAATTCTTCCTACATAGTTAATATATAAGAACACATAATAAATACATAACGATTAAATCTTTTGACATTTATAGAGTATCGATAATGAGTAATTAGTAGTATTTTAAAAATTACAGTTCGATAATCAGACTAATACTAAATGAAGCAATTTAATTCATGAATTTCGATTCAACATATAATAAATATAAAAGAATTACTCGAATAGCTTGTGGTTATTTTGGTTGCTTGCTCTTATTTGGCACACTGACAATGCTATGGTATTTAGGCGTGATTTCATTTGATTTCTTAAGCCGTTCAACAAATGAAATTGATGATGTTTTCTTTATGAATTATAATATTGCTCAGCTTGATGATTCAGTTGAAAATAAAATGGTAAAGTATGGTTATGAGTTATTCCAAAATACACCTCAACATATTGGTCCAGATAATGGAAGTTCTGAAAAAATCTATTCTGGAAATAGATTATCATGTAACAATTGTCATCTTAATGCTGGCACTAAACCGTATGCTGCTCCATTAATTGGGGTAATCAATCGCTTTCCTCAATACAGAGGTAGAGAAAATAAAATAGGAACCATTGAAGAACGCATCAATGGCTGTTTTGAGCGCAGTATGAATGGAAAAATGTTACCTCCTGAAAGTAAAGAAATGACAGCTTTGGTTGCATATTTAAAATGGTTGAATCGATACGCCCCTAAAGATGGAAATATTAAAGGCCAAGGATTTGTTGAAATTAAAATCCCTCATAGAGAAGTTAACCTAGAGAATGGGAAAAAAGTTTATGATAATGTTTGCTTCAAATGTCATGGAGTAGACGGAAAAGGAGCCGTTTCATCAAATGGATTTACCTATGAATATCCTCCGCTTTGGGGAAATGATTCTTATAATAATGGTGCAGGAATGAATAGAGTTATTACTGCTGCACAATTTATTAAAGCTAATATGCCGTTTGACGAAACCTATGAAGCATTGAAACTTACAGATGAAGAAGCTTATGATGTTGCTGGCTATATCAACCAAATGCAACGTCCAATTAAAACTAACTTAGATCAAGATTTTCCAGATTTATTAAAAAAACCTGTATCAACACCTTATCCTCCTTATAAAGACCCTTTTTCAATTGATCAGCATCAAAAAGGCCCTTTTCAACCTATAATTGAGTTTTATAAGAAAACGTACAACATTACGAAGACAAAATAAGTAACCTCAAATTACTAGAACAAAACAATTATCTAAGTGCATTAATGTACTTAGACAGGATTAATATTAACTAAAAATTAAACCATAAAAATCAAAACAATGAAAACAATCAACAACAGTTCAAGACGAAAATTTATTGGCGCACTTGCTCTAGGAGCAACAGCGAGTACTATTTCAGTGCTAACAAATCCAATCTTTGCAAATTCAACATCATTCAATGAGAAAAACATGAAAGCAGCAGACGATTGGTTTGACAACATTAAAGGAACACATCGTATAGTTTACGACGGATCAACACCACATGGAGGGCTACCAATATTATGGAATTGGGCATTTTATCTTTCTCACAATTCAACTAATTCTCCAGATAGTGATATTACAGCAATGACCGTTTTACGACATACAGCTATTCCTTTAGCCATGAGTGACAAAGTTTGGAGTAAATATAAAATTGGAGAGTTTTTTGGCATCAATGATTATACTAAAAAAGCCGCACTTAGAAATCCGTTCTTTGAGCCAAAAGATGGCGACTATCCAATTAATGGACCAGGTGGTATAAAATCACAACAAGAAAGAGGAGCGATGTTTTGTGTTTGCAACTTAGCACTTCAGGTTTACAGTGGTAAATATGCTGAAAAAATGGGAGGAGATCCAACTGAAATATATAATGAATGGGTTGCTGGAATAATCCCAGGAATAGAAATTGTTCCTTCTGGTGTTTGGGCCCTTGGAAAGGCACAAGCCAAAGGTTGTGGCTATATTTTTGCAGGCGAATAAAAACTAAAAATATAAAT
>CAZRDG010000042.1:0-11936 GCA_964598775.1 uncultured Lacinutrix sp. | reverse complement strand
GATGTTAATGACCCTGTAATTCCAGCGGAAACGGACTGGAGTTTTATGGAAAACGCAACACAAACTCCTATTCCAGATTCTGAAATGCCTTTGGATTATGTAAAAGAAACCATCGATAAACCTCATCCAGATAATGGCAGTAACAATTGGGCTGTAAGTCCAGATAAATCCTATTCAGGAAATGCTATTTTGGCAAACGATCCGCATTTAGGTTTAAATTTACCTTCCATTTGGTATGCCATGCAACTAACAACACCTGAACAAAACACTTTTGGCGTTTCACTGCCAGGTGCTGTTGGAATTGTTATAGGATTTAACGAACATATTGCTTGGGGAATGACTAATGCCACTCGTGACGTGATTGATTGGTATAAAATTGAATTTGAAGATGAAACCAATTCAAATTACAAATATGATAATGCTTGGAAAACTACAACCAAGCGTATTGAAGAAATCAAAATAAGAGGAAAAGAAACCTTTTTAGATACGGTGACATATACTCATCATGGACCAGTAACCTATGATGCCAGTTTTAAAGGCAATGGAGAAAAAATTGGATATGCCATGCGCTGGACAGGACATTTGGGAGGGCAAAACCAAAGAACCTTATTGGATTTAAATACCTCCAAAAACTATGACGATTATAAAAATGCTATCAAAACCTTTGTAGCTCCAGCTCAAAACGTAATTTTTGCTTCAACTGAAGGCGATATTGCTTTATGGATTCAAGGGAAATTTCCAAATAAATGGAAAGGTCAAGGGAAATTTTTAATGGATGGTAGTAACCCTGAACATGATTGGCAAAGTTATATACCACAAGAATACAATGCACATACCAAAAATCCAGAAAGAGGTTTTGTAAGTTCAGCCAATCAACATCCTGTTGATGAATCTTATCCATACTATGTGTTTAATGATGGTTACGAAACCTATAGAAATAGAGTGATTAATGATTTTTTTCGATCTAAAGATAAGTTTGATATTCAAGATTTTAAGGACTTGCACAATAACAACTTTAATATGCAAGCCTCCGAATTATTACCAACTATGATTCCTATTATCGAAAAAGCCGAATTATCCTCTGTTGAACAAAACATGTTAGACCAAATTAAAAGTTGGAAATACAACAATGATATTGATGAAGTTGGACCAACCATTTGGCAAATTTGGTATGATACTTTAGCAGATTTAACTTGGGATGAAATAGAAAATGATAGTATCGCGTTAGATTTTCCATTTAAATATCAAACAGCATACCTCCTAAAAAATAATCCTAACGATAAATTTATGGATATTGTTGAAACTCCTGAGGTTGAATCAGCTAATGATTTATTTGTCATTGCTTTTAAAGATGCAACGACAAAACTAAAAGAGTTAGAAACTAAAAAAGGAACATTAGCTTGGGGAAATGCTAAAGCCACATACATAGGTCATTTGTTACAAGCACTTCCAGCATTTTCAAGATTTGATTTACCTATTGGAGGTTATTCAGGGATTGTAAATGCAACGAGTGAAAATCATGGCCCTTCTTGGCGAATGATTGTTGAAATGACCTCACCTCCAACAGCTTTAGGCATTTATCCAGGTGGTCAATCTGGAAATCCTGGAAGTAAATTTTATGATGATTTGGTTGATACTTGGGCAGCAGGCAACTATTTAAAACTTAATTTTATGCAAGATAAAAATCAAAACGATGGTATTATCTTTTCTCAAACTTTAAATCCTTCTAATGAATAAAAACACAAAAAACTTTGTTTTCACCCTTATATTGTCTTACGTTCTTGCATTGTACTTACCATGGTATTCTGTAATGATTGCTGCTTTAGTCTCAGGATTTTTAATACCATTAAAAAAAGGAGCCGTATTTTTTATCCCTTTTATTGCTGTTGCATTACTATGGATCCTACAATCCTATTTACTGACCAGTGCTAATGATTTTGTTCTTGCTAAAAAAATCGCGACACTTTTAATGCTCAACGGAAATTCAACTTTACTTCTATTAGTTGCAGGAGTTATAGGAGGAATAGCAGCAGGAGTTTCTGGTATTTTAGGTAAGCAAATTAGCACGATTTCAAAATAATAAATCATTAAAAGTCATATTATTAGATTAAATAGAGTACCTTTGCACTTTATTAATAAACAATTTTAAACAATGAGTAAAGGAACAGTAAAGTTCTTCAACGAACAAAAAGGTTTTGGCTTCATTATTGAAGAAGGAAACAACAACGAACACTTTGTACACTACACAGGATTAATCGATGAGGTAAGAGAAGGAGATAATGTAGAATTCGATTTGACTGAAGGTAAAAAAGGAATGAACGCAGTAAATGTAAAAGTAGTATAGTAATATATTGTTAACAACGTTTAGTAAAAAAGCCTATCAAAAATTTTGATAGGCTTTTTTTATATTTAATAATTATTGGGATAAATCATTAAAACATCTCTCTTCCTGAAAAATGAAATGCACCTTCAATAGCAGCATTTTCGTCGCTATCACTTCCGTGTACTGCATTTTCGCCAATAGACGCTGCATACAACTTTCTAATTGTTCCTTCAGCTGCTTCAGCTGGATTGGTAGCACCTATTAAAGTTCTAAAATCTTCTACTGCATTATCTTTTTCTAAAATCGCTGCAACAATTGGACCTCTTGTCATATACTCAACCAATTCACCAAAAAACGGACGTTCTTTATGTACAGCATAAAATGCTTGTGCATCTGCGGTTGTCATTTGAGTTAACTTCATAGCTACGATTCTAAATCCTGAAGCTGTAATTTTTTCTAATATCGCACCAATATTCCCTTTTTCAACGGAGTCTGGCTTAAGCATTGTAAACGTTCTATTTGTTGCCATTGTGTTTGTTTAAATTTCGTGCAAAAATAGTGCTTTTAAGCTAATTTGCAACTATAAGGCATAAATCATTATAAATAACTTTTATTCGCTCGAAAAATGGTTATTGGTTAATTTTTTACAAAAATGAAATAAACCTTTTATTGAATTTGTATTAAGTTGTATCTTCGCTGCTTATGACAAAAAGTAATATTTCTGATATAAAACAGCTGCTTTCAAATCCAAAGCAAATTGTAATTGTTCCTCATAAAAATCCAGATGGTGATGCTATTGGTTCATCCTTAGCATTATACCATTATCTCATTGCAAAAGACCATAAAGTCACTGTAATTGCACCAAATGATTATCCTGAATTTTTAAAATGGATTCCCGGAGAATCTAATATTATTATTCACGAGGTAGAAACAGAAAAAGCCAATACTTTAATAGAACAGGCTGAATTGATTTTTACTTTAGATTTCAATGCCTTACATAGAACAGGTGCGATGGAAAATCCATTAACTAAAGCAAAGGCTACTAAGATATTAATTGACCATCACCAACAACCAAATAATTACGCTAAGTATATTTATTCTGATGTAACCATATGCTCAACTTGTCAAATGGTCTATCATTTTTTTGAAATGTTAGACGACAAAAAAAGCATAAATTCTAAAATTGCAACTTGCCTGTATGTAGGTATCATGACCGATACAGGATCGTTCCGTTTCTCATCAACTACTGCTACCACACATAGAGTAATCGCAGATTTAATTGATAAAGGTGCTGTAAATGCTGAAATACATAATCAGGTTTACGATAACAATTCTTATGATAGATTGCAATTGCTTGGCGTTGCATTAAACAATTTAAAAGTTGTACCAGATTTAAACACAGCATATATTAGTCTTTCTCAAAGAGAACTTAATAAGCACAACTTTACAAAGGGCGATACCGAAGGTGTTGTTAATTATGGTTTATCAATAAAGGGTGTTAAATTCGCAGCCATATTTATTGAGCATAAACAAGAAGGAATTATAAAAATCTCATTGCGTTCAAAACATAACTTTGATGTGAATGAATTTGCTCGAGAACACTTTGAAGGTGGAGGACATATCAATGCTGCTGGTGGAAGAAGTAATCTTAGTTTGTCAGAAACAATTACTAAATTTGTTTCTTTATTGCCTCAATATAAAAAAGCCCTAAAAAAATGAAATATTTAATTAAAATTACACTCCTTGTTTTATTGATTGTTTCATGTAAGTCTCCTGAGGCAAGACGTCCTGAAACTCAAAAAACAGGTTCCTTTATCAAGGAGTCTGTTGAGCGCAATAAAAAACTAATTGAACAGCAACAAAATCAAATAGAGAGCATTATAAAGAATAATCCTCAGAATAATTATATTGCGTCTGAAAATGGGTTTTGGTATTATTATCAAAACAAAATTGAAGGTGATAGCGTTACACCAAAGTTCGGTGACATTGTAAACTTCAATTATGACGTTAAGGATTTAAATGGACGTGTAATTTATACAGTTGAAGAATTGAAAACCCAAAATTATGCCATGGATCAAGAAGAATTGTTCACTGGATTGAGAGAAGGTTTAAAATTGATGAAAGCTGGCGAAACCATTACCTTTTTATTCCCATCACAGCAAGCTTATGGCTATTATGGGGATGAACATAAAATTGGAACAAATATTCCATTAATTTGTGAAGTAACAGTAAACACTATAACCCAAAATATAAAAGAATGAACATGAAGTTAATTAAAAGCTCAATGGCAATTTTTGCATTAACGTTATTGTTAAGTGCAACCTCTTGTAATGATAATGGCAGATATACTGAATTAGGCGACGGTTTATATGCCGAATTTGTAACCAGTAAAGACACCATGGTTGCAAAATTATTTTTTGACAAAGTACCATTAACAGTTTCTAATTTTGTTGCATTAGCTGAAGGTACGCATCCTATGGCAGCAGAACAATTTAAAGGAAAACCATTTTATAATGGTTTAACTTTTCACAGAGTCATGAATAATTTCATGATACAAGGTGGTGACCCTGAAGGTACAGGACGTGGAGGACCAGGTTATAAGTTTGGTAGTGAATTTGATCTAAGTTTAAAACATGACAAGCCAGGAGTTTTGTCTATGGCAAATTCTGGTGGATATAACACCAATGGAAGTCAGTTTTTTATAACAGACGCTCCAACACCTTGGCTTGATGGATTTGAAGAAGATGGTACCTTTAAAAATTGTGATGCACCAAGAACGAGTTGTCATACCGTTTTTGGAGAAATTGTAAAAGGGCTTAATGTAGCAGATACCATTTCCAATGTTCCGGTTCAAAACACCAAACCAACTGAAGATGTGATTATCAAAGAAGTTAATATCATTAGAGTTGGATATGAGGCTAGAAATTTTGATGCCGTTAAAACCTGGAACACAGAATTGCCTCTACTAGAAGAAAAAAGACAAAAAGAAATTGAAGCCGCTCAAAAAGCTGCTAAAGAAGCTCAAAAAGCTGTTGAAGCTAAAGCCAATGCTGCTGCTGCTGAGATGCTCCCTATGTTTAACGATTACAAAGCGAAAGCTACTACCTCAGCAACAGGATTAATGAGTTATACCATAACTAAAGGAACTGGTCCAAAAGTAAAGCAAGGAGATAATGTAACCGTTTGGTATGAAGGCTATTTTACCAATGGAAAATTATTAGACTCAAATAGAAAAGAGTTAGAGGAAAAATACGGAAAACTCAACCCTCAAAAAGAGCAAATGGGCGCCTATGCTCCAATGGATATGGCAATTAGTCCAGATGCACCATTATTTGCTGGCTTTAAGGAAGCTGCCGCCAATATGAGTGTAGGAGAAAAAGTATTTATCTATGTACCTTCTCATTTAGCTTATGGAGAGTCTGGTAGACCACCAACCATTCAACCGAATACAGATTTGGTTTTTATTTTAGAAATGGTTGAAATAAAGAATTAAACCTCAATGTTTATAAAAAAAGCAGCTCACTGAGCTGCTTTTTTTATTACTGTTTTTTTGGAATTTCTTTAAGTATTTCAATAACAAAGTTCCAATATTTCTGTACAGACGAAATTTGTGCTCTTTCGTCTGGCGAATGAGCGCCTTTAATATTTGGTCCAAAACTAATCATTTCCATCTCTGGATAGTTGGTCCCTAAAATACCACACTCCAAACCTGCATGACAAGCAGCCACATGAGGTTCTTCATTGTTGAGTTTTACATATAGATTTCTCATGACTTTTAATATAGACGATTCCATATTTGGTGTCCAACCTGGATAACTTCCTGAAAATTCAACATCGCAATCTATTAACTCAAAAGTAGAACGCAATTTATTGGCCAAATCCATTTTTGACGATTCAACTGAAGATCGTGTTAAGCAACCAATTTTTATGTGTCCATCTTTCACCAAAATTCTCGCAACATTATTAGAGGTTTCAACTAAATCCGGAATATCTGCACTCATTCTATAAACGCCATTATGTGCTGCGTAAATACACTTAATGAAGTTCATACTTAATTCTTTTCCTAACATGTTGTCAGGTGCTTTTGAAGTTGCAAACTTAATGTCAAGTTTAGGTTCTGTAGTTTTGAACTCTTTCTTGATATGCTCAATCTCAGCCGCAATATGAGTAATGAATTCTTCTTTTTTAGAATTATCAAATACTACAGTTGCGACGCTTTCTCTGGGAATTGCATTGCGTAAGCTACCTCCATCAATATCACAAATTTTAATAATGTTTACGACGCTGTAAAGCAGCCTATTCATGATAACATTCGCATTACCTAAGCCCTCATGAATCTGCATTCCTGAGTGACCTCCATTTAATCCTTTAACTTCAATTTTGTAAGCCATATAATTATCAAGAACAGCCTCTTCCTTATAAGTTCTTGTTGCTGTCACATCAATCCCTCCAGCACAACCCACTCCTATTTCGTCATCTTCCTCTGTGTCTAAATTCAATAGGATTTCTCCTTTCAACAAACCTCCTTTTAAGCCCATAGCTCCTGTCATTCCTGTTTCTTCATCAATGGTAAATAAAGCCTCAATAGCTGGATGTTCAATGGTTTTACTTTCAAGTATTTCCATAATGGTTGCAACTCCAAGCCCATTATCAGCACCTAATGTTGTGCCTTTTGCTTTTACCCAATCACCTTCAATAAACATTTCGATACCTTGAGAATCAAAATCAAACTCAGTGTCAGCATTTTTTTGATGAACCATATCTAAATGCGACTGCATCACAATTGGTTTTCTATCTTCCATTCCCTTTGAGGCTGGCTTTCTAATGATAACATTGCCAACTGCATCAACTATAGTTTCCAAACCAAGATTTTCTCCAAACTGTTTCATAAACGCTATAACACGTTCTTCTTTTTTTGATGGTCTTGGCACAGCATTAAGGTCTGCAAATTTGTTCCAAAGTGCCTTTGGCTCTAGATTTCTTATTTCTGAATTCATAATGGTTTATTAAAAGTTTCACAAAGGTAATTATTCATCACTTAGTTTTATAAAACTATTCGCTATTTTTGAGACATGTCCAAGACCCAAAAATTCTTACTTGCCATTAGCATAATTCCACAATACTTAATCGTGAAATGGCTTAGCAATTATCCTGAATTTATTGAAACCTATTACAGTAATGGCCTCTATCAATGGACATCAAAAGGTTTACGTTATGTATTTGGATGGATTCCGTTTTCAGTAGGCGATGTGTTTTATACCATTGCAGGAATTTATATTATTAGGTGGTTTATTATTAATAGAAAACGCATTAAAAATGACACAAGACAATGGGTTTTAGATATTTTAACCGCTTGCTCTCTACTCTACTTCGCATTTCATCTGTTTTGGGGAATGAACTATTATAGACTTCCACTGCATAAAACATTAGAATTAGATTACACTTACTCTACAGAAGAATTACAATCAGTTACAGAAAAACTCATTGATAAAGCCAATACGATTCATCTAGCTATAACCAAAAATGATTCGGTAAAAGTTGAAATGCCTTTTACTAAAAGTGAACTTTTAAATAGGTCTGCTGATGGTTATAAAAACCTTGCCATGACCTATCCTCAGCTCTCACATAGTCCTCCAAGTTCAAAACTATCACTATATAGTTTACCTCTAACTTATATGGGATTTAGTGGTTATTTAAATCCGTTAACCAATGAAGCTCAGATTGATGGACTCATTCCTCTCTTTAAGTATCCAACAACTATTTGTCATGAAAAAGCACATCAAATTGGATATGCTGCTGAAAATGAAACTAATTTTATTGGATGCCTTGCAGCAATTCACAATGAAGATGTTTATTTTAAATATTCAGGATACATTTTTGCACTTCGTCACTGTTTAAACGAGGTTTATATGCGTGATGAAAATTTATATGAAACCCTTACGGAAAAAATCAACAAAGGCATTTTAAAAAATTATCAGGAAGCCTATGAATTTTGGGATTCCTACCAAAATCCTCTGGAACCTCTGTTCAAGGAAAGTTACAGTACTTTCCTAAAAGCTAATAACCAAGACAAAGGCATTGAGAGTTATAGCTATGCCGTAGCTTTGTTTGTCAACTACTTTAAAGACCATGATGAGCTTTAAACGTTAAAAAAATCTAAAATAAAAGTAATAAGGTTATATTTCATTACATTTAAATTCTAATTTTTTTTACCAACCAAATATGACAAAAAAGTATCTTATTTTAATGATGCTTATGTGCACTTTTTCACTTGTTGCACAAGAGCATTTTCCGAAAAATGATGGCGTAAAATCGGAAAACACAAATTATACTGCATTTACAAATGCAAAAATTTATGTCACGCCAACGCAAGTTATTGACAAAGGCACTCTTCTTATCCACGACGGAAAAGTTGTAGCTACTGGAACTACAGTTACTATTCCAGCAAATGCAGTGGTTATTGATGTCTCTGGCAAAAGTATTTACCCTTCTTTTATTGACATTTATTCCGATTTTGGAGTTGAAAAACCTAAACGTCAAGGTTTTGGTGGATTTGGTGGTGGACAGTATGACGCTTCACGCGAAGGTTTTTACTGGAACGACCACATCAGACCAGAACAAAATGCAGTTGATAATTTTAAATTTGACGCTAAAGCAGCTTCAGATTTAAGAAAAGCTGGTTTTGGCGTTGTGAATACACATTTACAAGATGGTATCATGCGTGGTACTGGCGCCTTGATTGCCCTTACAGGTGAAGGAAGTGATGCTGAGCGCATTTTAGATGACAGATCAGCTGATTACTCTTCTCTTAGTAAAAGCTTAAAATCAAGTCAATCTTATCCGAGTTCAATTATGGGAACTTTAGCGTTAATCAGACAAGTAAATCACGATGCTGCTTGGTATGCAAAAGGTGGCATAACCATTACCGATCGTTCTCTTGAAGCTTTCAATAACAACAAAAGCTTAGTGAAAATAATGGTCGCTGGAGACAAAGCTAATGCTTTAAGAGTTGATAAGGTAGGCGACGAGTTTGGTACGCAATACGTAATTGTTGGTGGAGGTGATGAATATGAACGCATCAAAGATGTTAAAGCAACAAATGCCACATATATTATCCCTATTAATTTCCCAAATGCTTATGATGTAGAAGATCCTTTTTCAGCGAGTGTTTTGGAGTTATCAGCAATGCGTAAATGGAATCAAAGTCCTTCAAATCCAAAAACTTTAACAGACAATGGGATTAAATTCACTTTCACAACAGACGGTTTAAAATCTCCAAGCATGTTTGAAGCCAATTTAATGAAAGCTATTGAATATGGTCTAGACAAAACTAAAGCCTTAGAAGCTTTAACAACAATTCCTGCTGAGATTTTAGGACAATCAAATAAAATAGGGTCTCTAAGAAATGGAGCTTATGCTAACTTTCTAATTACGTCAGGTGAACTTTTTGAAAAAGGGACCACGCTTTACGAAAATTGGGTAAAAGGAAGTAGAGATGTTATTAATGACATGAATGTAAAAGATATTAATGGAGATTACTCATTTACATTAGCTGGAAAAACTTATGAAATTTCAATTTCTGGTTCTACAAGCAAACCAAAAGCTGACGTAAAAAGTGATGGAAAACAATTAGGTTCAAAACTATCATATAGCGATAATTGGGTCAACTTAACGTTTACGAGTATTGATACGACGAAGCAAGAGTTTATGCGATTTACTTCAAGAGTAGATCATACAGATGACCTCAACGGGAAACTGATAGATCCTAATGGAAACACAGCATATGTACTTGCTAAAAAAACACCTAGTGATGGTGACGACAAAAAAGGAGGTATGAATAAACGTGGTAATGGAAATAGTGACGATGTAAAAATGATGCCAGTTACCTATCCAAATGGTGCCTATGGCGTTTCTGCATTGCCTCAACAAGAAACTATATTATTTAAAAACGCAACGGTTTGGACTAACGAATCTGAAGGCATCCTCAAAAACACCGATGTTTTAATCAAAAACGGTAAAATTGCTAAGGTAGGTAACAATTTGAGCGATAGCAGTGCCAAGGTGGTTGATGCCACAGGAAAACATTTGACCGCTGGAGTTATAGATGAGCACTCTCATATTGCTGCGGCTGGTATTAATGAAGGCGGACAGAATTCATCAGCTGAAGTAACCATTGAAGATGTTATTGATCCTGAAGATGTAAATATTTATCGTAACCTTGCTGGAGGTGTCACTTCCATTCAAATTTTGCATGGTTCGGCAAATCCAATTGGAGGTCGTTCGGCTATTATCAAATTAAAATGGGGAGAATCAGCTGAAAATCTCATTAATAAAAATGCACCTAAGTTTATCAAATTCGCTTTAGGTGAAAACGTTAAACAATCGCGTTCTCAAAATGGAACACGTTTCCCAAGAACAAGAATGGGTGTTGAACAACTATTTGTAGATTATTTTACTAGAGCTAAAGAATATGAAGCTAAAAAGAAAAGTGGACAACCTTTTAGATATGACATCGAATTGGAAACGCTTGTTGAAATAATGAATGGCGACCGTTTTATTAGCTGTCACTCTTATGTGCAATCTGAAATCAACATGATGATGAAAGTTGCCGAAAAATTTGGCTTTAAAATGAACACATTTACACACATCCTAGAAGGCTACAAAGTAGCTGATATTATGAAAGAACATGGTGTAGGTGCTTCAACGTTTAGTGATTGGTGGGCATATAAATACGAAGTAAATGATGCTATTCCTTATAACGCGGCAATTATGCATAATGTAGGTATTACAACAGCTATCAATTCTGATGATGGCGAAATGTCTAGACGTTTAAACCAAGAGGCTGCAAAAACGGTTAAGTATGGTGGAGTTAGTGAAGAAGAAGCTTGGAAAATGGTAACCCTTAATCCTGCTAAATTGTTACATATTGATAATAGAGTTGGAAGTATTAAAGTAGGAAAAGATGCTGATGTTGTATTATGGAGTGATCATCCGTTATCAGTTTATGCGAAAGCTGAAAAAACCATGATTGAAGGCGCTACATACTTTGACATTGATAAAGATATGCAAATGCGTACTAAAATAAAGCAAGAGCGTAATGAGCTTATGGCTATGATGTTGCAAGAAAAAAACAAAGGCATGAAGACACAACCAATTAAAGTAGAAGAAAAGCGACTACTTGAATGTGATTCAATGGACTAAAAACTAAAAAATTATGAGAAACATAAAATATATATACTCAGTTTTAATGTTATGTTGCAGCATCACGTTTGCGCAACAAACACCTGCTGATAAACAAACAGAGGCCATTTCAATAACAGGAGCAACCATACATGTTGGTGATGGCACAGTGATAGAGAATGGTACAGTAGTATTTGAAAATGGAAAAATTCAAGCTGTTGGCAATTCTGGCACTGCTACAAAAGGAACCGTTATAGATGCTTCAGGTAAGCATATTTATCCAGGTTTTATTGGAGCCAATACAAGTTTAGGACTTGTTGAAGTTGATGCTGTAAATGCAAGTAACGATCAGGCTGAAATGGGAGCCATGATACCTCCAGTTTGTTAATATTTTTGGTTTAGACTCCATATTTTATTGCGCTTTGACATTGGT
>CAZRDG010000041.1:0-12119 GCA_964598775.1 uncultured Lacinutrix sp. | reverse complement strand
CAGTTTGGTGTGTACTTGCAAAGTTAAGTGCTAAACCACGCAACTACTCATAGCCCAACCGTTAAACGAACCTCAAAAATCACAACACATCTTCAAGAGCAGGTTGTAATTGATAGTATTTGAAGTTAAAACCTAAATCTTCTATTTTTTTAGAGCTTACGCGTTGGCTTTCTAAAACTAAAGCACTCATTTCTCCTAATACCAGTTTTAAAACAAAACTTGGTACCGCTGGCAACAAAATAGGTCGTTTAACTACTTTAGCAATGCTTTTTACCATGTCTTTTTGGGTCATAGCATTTGGTGCAACGCCATTAAACGTACCTTCTATAGTGTGTTTAACCACATACATGAAGATAGCTGCTATATCTTCAATATGAATCCATGATTGCCATTGGTTACCGCTTCCTAAAGCACTGCCAACAAACCATCGTATTGGCTTCACCAATTGTGGCAAAGCACCTCCTTTTTCAGACAATACAATTCCAATTCTGATTTTTGAGACTTTAATGTTTAGACTTTTAAATTGGTCAGCTTCATTTTCCCAAGAGGTAACGACCTTTGCTAAAAATCGATCGTCAAAATCCTTAAAATCTTCCTCGTAATAATGTGTTAATGAATCTGGATAAATCCCAATAGCACTTGCAGATACCAGTTGTTTAATGCTTATATTTTCGGCTTTAATAGTGTTAAAAAGCAATTGCAAAGCTTCTACTCTACTATTCAGTATTACTTCTTTGTTCGCTTTTGTCCAACGCTGTGCTATGGTAGCTCCTGCCAAATTGATAATTACATCAACATCTTTAAAGCAATTGACATCGATTTCACCAGTACTAGGATTCCAATAAAACCCTTTGTAATTAGTTTTATCTTCCAATTTAGTTTTTGATGTAGACAAATAATTCACGGCAATTTTTTGGTCATGACATTGCTTGACAATCTCTTGACCTACTAAACCTGTTGCTCCAGTAATTAAAACTCTTTGCATAGTGCAAATTTACGAAACGCTGTTACCATTAACTTATGTTTGGCTAAGGTTTAACAGTAAATTATATTATTTTTTTGTTGCTCTTAACATGTGACGTTTTCCAGGTGGTCCTTTTAGTCTTTCAACCATAAAACCTAAGGCCTTCATATTTCGTTTTACTTCTCCAATAGCTGCATAAGTTACCAATACTCCATTTGGTTTTAAAGCCTTGTACATTGTTTCAAATATAGATTTTGACCACAATTCTGGTTGTACTCTCGCTCCGAACGCGTCAAAATAAATAAGATCAAAAGCATTGTTGTCTTTTATTTCTGAAAAGAATTGCTGACGTTTTTGAAGCTTAAACTTTGAGGTAATCTCATGCTCCTTTTCCCACGAAACTGTGTGAAGTTTATTAAAAACAGTTTCATTTTCTGCAGAAATCAACTCTACATAATTTAGTTGATTGATGTCGTACATGGAAACAGGATAAGCTTCAACTCCAACATAGTTAATCTTTGATTTTATGTTATCCGCCTCTAACAAGGTTAAAAATGCATTGAGTCCTGTACCAAAGCCTATTTCTAAAATATCAACACTTGTTGATTTATTATTAGCGCTATAATGTTGAAGTCCTTCTTTTATAAACACATGTTGCGCTTCTTGGATGGCTCCATGTTTAGAATGATACTGCTCGTTCCAATCTTCAATATGAATGGTTTTAGAACCGTCTGCAGTAGTAATGATTTTGCGTTTCAAAATTACTTGATTAGTAATTTTTTAATTCTAGGAATTGGTCCAACACACTTTACATTATGGCAAGAAATACAAGCGTTGATTGCCTTGTTGTAACGTGTTATCAATTCTTCTTGTGGAGATTCAAAAAGCTCTTTTTGCGCTTCAAGAAATAGTTTAGAAAAAGATTCAAAATTTAAATCCCTTGCAGAAGGGTTTGTTAAAACTGCAGAATGAATGTTATCAAATTTTTCAGGATAACTTGTACTTAAAGTACCATCTATTATTTGTTGTTTTATGCTTTCATTAAAGGCATACATTTCATTCATAAGCAGCGCCATTTCTGACCTTTCTGCCATAATTAAAGCTTGCTTTTCCTCTGGTTCTTCTTGAGATTTTTTGCATCCAAGAAGAACCAAAGTAAAGACCAAAAGCAAATAATTAATTCGCATTTTTTATTGCTTTAATAAAACACCATCAGCTTCAAAAGCAAATGTTTTTTCAGGTTGAGTAATAGCTGCAATTTCCTCTGCGGTTTTACCAGCATCTTCTGCATAATGACGCAAATCATCTACAGATGTTTCTTTTAAAAAGGCTTTACCATTAATGATAACTTCTCCTTCAGCATTTAAAGGCATAAAAAAACCGTAATCTTTAAAAGTTACCATGACGTCTTGGTCACTACCTAAATCTAACTTCATCCAACAACCTTTCATTTGGCAAACTTCGTTAATTTTTGCTGATACTTTTGCAGTAATAGTGTCACCAACAGTAAGTGCATTAAAACGTTCAACCATTTCTGAAGCAGAAATTGCACCTTCTGCTTCAATATTATCTCCAAAAGAAGCATATGCCATATCTTGGGATTCTTGAATTTCTTGAGTAGTTTCTTCTGTTTTAGTTTCGTTTTTACATGCAACCATTACAGTTGCTACAAGTAATACAAACAATATTTTTTTCATGATATTTGTGAATTATGATAATGATTTTGAAGTTCAAAGATAAGATTTTTTTTAAGGCGTAATTCTTTAAATATCAGTATTTATTTATGTAATTTTGTCCAATAAATTAGCCTGAAATGACTGAAACAGTAAAAGATTTGATTGAAGTTACCAAAACTAAGACTTCAAAAATAAAAGATGTAGATTTTAATAACCTAAGTTTTGGTAGTGTTTTTTCAGATCACATGCTTGTTTGCGATTATGAGGATGGCCAATGGAGTGTTCCTAAAATAATGCCTTATCAAGCCATTTCATTAGATCCATCATCTAAAATATTTCATTATGGACAGTCGGTTTTTGAAGGTTTAAAAGCTTACAAAGATGCACAAGGTGATGTGTTTTTATTTAGACCTCAAGACAATTGCAAGCGTTTGAATATCTCATCAAAACGTCTGGCAATACCAGAATTACCTGAAGCTTACTTTATGGATGGCTTAAAAAAATTACTTGAAGTTGACAAAGATTGGATTCCGAGTAAAGAAGGAAGTTCCCTTTACATAAGACCCTTTATTTTTGCCACAGGTAAAGGTTTTCATGCATCACCAGCAACCTCATATAAATTTATAATTGCAACTGCACCATCTGGTGCTTATTTTGCTGGTAAAGTAAAAGTACTTATTGAAGAAACTTATTCGCGCTCGGCAAATGGTGGTGTTGGTTTCGCTAAAGCTGGAGGTAATTATGCTGGGCAATTTTACCCAACACAATTGGCTGTGAAAAAAGGATATAACCAAGTGGTTTGGACAGATGACACAAGTCATGAATATATTGAAGAGGCTGGCGCCATGAATATTTTTGTTAGAATTAATGATACCTTACTTACAGCTCCTGTAAGTGATAGAATCTTGGATGGGATCACACGAAAAAGTATTATTCAAATAGCAAAAGACGAAGGCATTAGTGTTGAAGAACGAAAAATTTCAGTTAAAGAACTTGTTGACGCTGCTAAAAATGGTAGTTTAAAAGAAATGTTTGGTGCTGGAACTGCAGCTGTAGTGTCTCCTATTTCTACTTTCGGATATCGTGATACCGATTATGATTTGCCTGAATTAGAAAATACTTACGCAAGCAAATTGAAAAAACGAATAACTGACATACAAACCAATAAAGGTGAAGATTCCTTTGGTTGGAGAGTAAAAGTATAAGTCATAAAAAAGGAGCCAAAAGGCTCCTTTTTTATTTGTCCAATATTTCTTTAATGTTTGGCTTAAAATAATTTGGACCTTTTAGTACTTTTCCATCTTCTCTATAAATGGGTTGACCATCTTCTCCTAACTTACTCATGTTACTACGTTGAATTTCATTGAACACCTCTTCAATTTTGTGCTGTAAGCCATGTTCTATAATTGTTCCGCAAAGGATATACAACATATCTCCTAAAGCATCGGCAACTTCAACCAAATCATTATCGTTGGCAGCATCAAGATACTCTTCATTTTCTTCACGCATCAATTTATATCGCAACATATTTTTTTCTGTTCCTAAATCTGCTTTTGGTGTGTCTCTATACCCAATTTTAAAGGCTTCGTGAAATGCTTTTACAGCTTCTATTTTATTCTTCATTGTATTTCATTAAATTCGCATAAAAATAAACAAATATGTTTAGTAACGGTCAGATAATTTTTGCAATTCTTTTTGCTATAGCCTTTATCTTATTTTTAGTTTATGCTTATAGAAAAGACATTAAACTACACCGAAGATATTACAAAGGGAGTGTTTGGGTGTTGATTGCTTTTATTGCCTTTTTATTGTTCATAGTTGCTATTAAGTTTGTTTTAGGATAATCTTGCAAACAAAAAAAGCCTTAATTTAAAATCAAGGCTTTATCATTTTTTACACTAAACGTTTTTAATTCTCTTCTGGCAAGAAGCCATATTTGTGAGAATAGCTTAACATTTGATTTTCAAAACTTGCAGCATGCATTATTTTAATTGCGGTGATTTCACCAGCTTCATTAGTTTCAGGCACTAAAACAGGGTTTACAAAACCACTGTAAGGAGCTGATGTGAACTGCTCATTTCGTTTTAAAACCTCAGCATGCAAGTCTTGGTCAACTTTTACACCATAATCTTCAACTAAAGCCTGAACAGCTTCAAAATCGCCTTCAGATTTAATGCGTTGTGTCTCTCTAAGCAATTGTCCAAATAACTCACGTAACTTTGCATAATCATTAATATTGAAATAAGTTTTTCCGTCACGAGTTACTTTTTCTATAACATTATCTGCTTTACCTTTTTCAAAAACCCAAGCACTAACCCATTGACGGTTTCTCATGTGAGCTTCTTCAACATCGTCACCTAATTCCAATCTGATTAGTTGTGTCATTAAACCATTTCTGATATAACCATCATAAGCCGCTTTTCCAACAGCTTCCCAATCATCAACCAAACCTAACTCTTGAATTTTTGAATTGTATAAATAATATAGACCTAATAAATCTGCGCGTCCTTCTTCTAAAGTCGAAGCATAGGTTTTTAGAGTTTCTTTAGTTTCTCCAACACCAGGATTTAATTGTCCTGATGCATGACCAACAACTTCGTGTAATGCCGTGTGAAGCTTATCTGCTAATTGTCCATACTTAGTTTCTAATTCATGTTCTTCATCATCATGAACAAACTCTTTTAAGCGTCCACTGCTTCCTGCATTATTGTAGGCATGAATGATATTTCCTAAAGACACAGACTTACTACCAACTTCTTTACGAATCCAATTGGCATTTGGCAAGTTCACACCAATTGGTGTACTTGGTGATGCATCACCAGCCTCTCCTGCAACGTTTACGGTCTTATAACTTACACCAACGACGTTTTTCTTTTTATGTGATTCAATTAAAGGTGAGTTATCTTCAAACCATTGCGCATTTTCTGATAACACAGCCATTTTTGCTGACATATCAAAATCTTTAATTTGTACAATCGTTTCATAAGAACCTCTATAGCCAACAGGATCATTATACACTTCAATAAAACTGTTGATGTAATCAATATTGCCTTCGGTTGCAGCTGTCCAAGCAACATTATAATCGTCCCAAGTTTGTAAGCTTCCTGTTTTGTAATATTCGATTAACAAACCAATGGCATCACCTTGTGCTTTGTTTTCAGCAACACCTTTTGCTAATTCAAGCCATTTGATAATTTCATCAATGGCTTCACCATATAAACCACCAGATTTGTAAACACGTTCTTTTAATTCTCCATTTTCTTTTACCAACATAGAGTTTAAACCATACGATAATGGTCTGTCTTTATTTACTTTTTTATCATCTTTAAAAACATCACCTTCAGCATTTGGCATATCAGGATCAGTATTTTTAATATCTAAATAAAAGGCTTCAACATCAGCCGTAGTAACATTAGGTCCGTAAAAATTCACAGCACTTTCCAAAACATTATCTACGCCTTTTGCTTGATTTACTTTTTTGGCATCTTTATCATTAAAAATAACGTCAAAGGCTTCACCTTCCAGTGTTGTATTTGTTTCTGCTAGTAATGTTTTTAGATATTCTGGCGAAAAATCAACTGGTAACTTGGCGTTACTATAATGATGATGAATTCCGTTACTGAACCATACACGTTTTAAATACACCTCAAAAGCTTTCCACTCATTAGTCGTTTTATCACCTTCGTATTTTGTATAAACATTTTCTAAGGCATTTCTGATTTTCAAATTGTGTCTATAATTCATGTTCCACATGATATCACGACCAGACAATCCAGCCTCAACTAAATAGTAAACCAGTTTTTGTTCTTTTAAAGTTAACTCTTCCCAACCCGGAATTTGATAACGTAAAATTTTTAAATCGGCAAATTGCTCCAACATAAAAGGGAAATCTTCATTGGAAATTTCAATAAGATCTTCTTTAAATGCTTCGTTTTCTGTTTTTTCGGTCTTGCAAGACCAAATCATTCCAGCAATTAAAAATGTTGCTATAAATACTTTAAATTTCATTTTTGTTGTTTTATAAATAAGACTTCGAAATTAATACTATTTCATGAAATTATTAAATGTTCAATTAATTTATTTGATGCTTTATAAAGGGCAACAAAATACTTATCTTTGATAGAAATCACTAATCCCTAAAAATATGAAAGCATTTAAATTCATAATTTTCTTGCTATTGATCCTCATTATTGGTGCTTGCACTTATGTTGCTGTGCAACCAAACCAATATGAAGTGGTTAGAACAAGAACAATTGACGCGCCTGCTGCTGTGATTTATGATAATATTATTGATTATCGAAATTGGGAAGCTTGGTCTCCTTGGATAGAAAAAAATCCTGAAACTAAAGTTACCTATCCTGAGCAAACCAAAGGCATTGGAGGAAGCCAATCCTGGGAAGATAAAGATGGTATTGGCAATATGAAAACTATGGCTGCAACATCTCCAAATTATATCGAGCAATCCATGCAGTTTGAAGATTTTGAACCTTCAAAAATAATCTGGAATTTTAATACAACCGAAGACAACACAACTAATGTAACTTGGACAATGAAAGGGGAAAAAGTTCCCTTCGGTTTTAAATTATATGCTGTATTTTCTGGTGGATTTGACAACATGATAGGTCCAGATTTTGAACGCGGATTAGAACGATTGGATAGCCTTGTTGTTGAAAGTACTAAAAAGCATGAAATAACTGTAAACGGAATCACTGAATATGGTGGTGGATTTTATTTATATAAAACAACAAATGCGAAAGACTCCAAAATTAGCCAAAAAATGGCAGAACAATATGGCAGTTTAATGGCTTATATAACCCAAAACAATATAGCAATGGCAGGTATGCCTTTAACCATTTATAATGAAATGAATCCTGAAAATGGCACTGTCATTATGAGTAATGGCCTACCAGTAAATCAGAAAATTGAAGTTGCTGAAAATAGCGATATCTCATGTGGATATATGGAAAAAACCAAAGCCTTGAAAATTACATTAAAAGGAAATTACACCTATTTAGCTGATGCTTGGGATGTTGCACTAAAACATATTGCGGATAACAATTTAGTACAGTCTCAAGAAAAACCATTTGAGATTTATACTAACGATCCTGGAGATTTTCCAAATCCTGCAGATTGGGTAACTGAAATTTATATTCCTATTGTTGAAAATAATTAGATGAAACAACTTTTACTTGTTTTTATTGGTGGTGGTTTTGGTAGTGCCTTACGTTTTGTGATTGGCAAATACATGAACTCTACCGAAACAGGAATTCCTTGGGGAACTTTTACAGCCAACATTTTAGGAAGTTTAATTATTGGAATTATTTTAGGATTAGCTGCCAAAAATGACGCACTATCCTCAAACCAAACACTCTTATTAGCTACTGGTTTTTGTGGTGGTTTTACCACCTTTTCAACCTTTGCTTATGAAAACCATGTGTTTTTAAAATCTGGTGATTTTACAAGTTTTGCTTTATACACAATTGGCAGTTTTATAATTGCCTTTCTTGCTGTATATGCAGGGTTGTTTATTGCAAAAAGCTTTTAATGCTTAGCATACATTTTTACTCCTGCTTTAATTTCAATGGGTAAGTAATTTACGCGTGGTACTATTGGGCAAGAAAATTTTTCATTATACACACAAAGCGGATTGTAAGCTTTGTTAAAATCTATAGTGATGGAGTCACTTTCAGGAATTCTTAAATCGATATAACGACCTCCTCCATAGCTTTCTTCACCATTGGTATCATCTAAAAAGGGTAAAAACAGATAATCTTCAAGCCCTTCAGTTTGCATATTTTCTTCACCTTGATAAACGTTTAAGTTAAACGACTCATCATTAATTTCAAAGGTCAATTGTCCAAAAACACGTTCTTTAGATAGGCGTTCTGTGGTTGTTTTCATATTAAACCATTCACTTTCTGGGGTGCGTTTTAATGCAGCCTTTACAATATAGATTGAATCGAATTTAAAAAATTCCAAGCCTTTAAAATCTTTTCTATCTTTATCAGTTAAAGGTGATGTTGTAGCATCTTTAAACTTGGCGTTCTGCTCTATTTGGTAATCTGTTTCACCGAGAAGAGGTCTTTTTTCTTGCGTACAAGACATTAAAAACAAAGTGAAAAAAGAAATAAAAACGCGATTCATAATTTTTTTTTATCTCCCAAAAATACAACATTAAGTTTTTTTGTCTAGTTTTGAAATAACAAAAAATCACGAACCATGAACTGTATTGTGAAAATCTATAAGCAAAAAACCACCTCTTTAAGAGTTTTGGGTTGGACGCCTTATATTTTGTAACGATGCAATTATCAATTATAACAATTTATAAAAGTCCGACTCCTTAGTCGGACTTTTTATTTTAGTGAAACATTCTCATGAAACGATTATTTAAAAATTACATAAACACATTTAAAGGACTCTCTCCCGAAGTTTGGTGGCTTGCGCTTATTACATTAATTAATAGAGCAGGAACTATGGTCATTCCGTTTTTATCATTATATCTCAATAAAGATCTTGGATTTAGTTTATCAAATGTTGGCTGGATTTTAAGCATTTTTGGTTTAGGTTCTGTCGCTGGATCTTGGATTGGTGGTAAGCTCACAGATAAATTGGGTTTTTATCGCGTTATGGTTTTTAGTTTGTTTGCAACAGGAATACTGTTCATTTTACTGCAATATTTAACTACTTTTTTAAGCTTTTCTATTGGTATATTTCTAGTAATGTTAGTGGCAGATTCATTCAGACCAGCCATGTTTGTTGCAATGAGTGCTTACAGTAAACCAGAAAATAAAACTAGAAGTGTAACGCTAATCCGTTTAGCCATAAATCTTGGTTTTTCGGCAGGTCCAGCTGTTGGAGGTATCATTATTACTACTATTGGTTATTCAGGATTATTTTGGATAGATGGTATTACCTGTTTATTGGCAACCATTTTACTTATAAAAGTTTTGCATCCTAAAAAAGTGAAAGCCTTAGATACTGTCATCAATGAGAATCCTGAAAGCGTCATGCAAGATAAAACCTATTGGTTGTTTTTAATTGCCATGGCTTTTTTCGGTATTATCTTTCTACAATATTTTTCAACAATGCCTTTATATTACAAGGATATTCATTCCTTATCAGAACTTGAAATTGGCTTGTTAATGGGAATGAATGGATTAATAATTTTTTTATTGGAAATGCCATTAATAAAATGGCTCGAGAATTCCACTTTCACGAGAGTTGGGCTTATGATTTTTGGGGCTCTTTTGGTTGGTGCTAGTTTCATAGTACTTATTATGACAAGTTGGATAGGCATACTAATATTTGGGATGTTGCTTATGACTATTGGTGAAATGATTGTTTTTCCATTTTCAAATGCCTTTGCCATGAATCGAGGAAAACGTGGTAAACTAGGTGAATATATGGCATTATATACCATCTCGTTTTCATTATCACATGTTTTTGGCCATAATGCAGGAATGCAACTTATTGACAAACTTGGTTACAATAGCACTTGGATTATCATTACCATATTAACAGGATTTTGTATCTTCATTTTAGTACTTTTAAAACGATCTTTAATTAAGGAAAAATCAACTGTATGAACCTAAACCAAATAACCATTCCGTCGTTGGATGTTGAAAAAGCCACAGAATTTTATAAAACATTAGGTTTAACACTCATTGTTGATGCTTTACCTCGCTATGTAAGGTTTGAGTGTCCAGATGGTGATGCTACATTCTCAATTCATAAGGTAGACGAACTATTAAAAGGCAATAGCATTATCATTTATTTTGAAGATAAAAATTTAGACACTTTGGTTTTAAGTTTAAAACAAAAAGGAATTACCTTTATAAGCGATCCTGAGGACAAATCGTATTTATGGCGAGAAGCACATTTGCATGATCCAGATGGTAATCACATTATTTTGTTTTATGCTGGAAAAAATAGAAAAAATCCGCCTTGGCGAGTTAATTAGAATTATGAAAAAATTAATATTTCTGTTATTAGCAATTTGCATTAGTTGCAACACATCAAATGAAAAGAAAAGTTTTATTGAAGAGATTCCTGCTTCCTCAGGAATGAAGCAATTTCCAAAACTAGAACCCAATCGTTACAATGTAGCTTTCTTAATCATGGAAGGCACTTATAATACAGAGCTTACTGCGCCTTATGATATTTTTCAACATACCATTTTTAGAGATAGTATTAAAGCAATGAATGTGTTTACCGTAGCTAATACAGACCAACCTATTACCACATTTGAAGGCATGCGCATTCTTCCAGATTTCAATTACTTGTCTGACGACTTACCAAAAATAGATATTCTCGTGGTACCAAGTGCAGAGCATCATCTGGATTCTGACTTAGAGGATGAAGCGATGATTAATTTTGTAAAACAAGTTGATAAAGAAGCACAATTTATAACGTCACATTGTGATGGTGCTTTTGTATTAGCTAAAGCTGGACTTTTAAACAACTCGGTATCTACGACATTCCCAAGCGACATCGACAAAATGCGTGAGATGTTCCCAAATTTAGATATTAGAAAAGAGGTGCTATTTGTTCACGACGGAAAATACCTCACTTCAGCTGGTGGTGCAAAAAGCTTTGAAGCTGCCTTATATCTATGCGAATACCTTTACGGAAAAGACATTGCAAAATCACTTGCAGGAGGATTAGTCATTGATTGGAATGTAGATGATGTGCCTCATATAATCATTGAAAAGTAAATACCTCACATATGGATAGTTCATTTGAAAAATCTCCGCTATACCTCAAAGCTAGAGAAATTCAAAAGTTAGTAGATAGCATTGTCGATGTTATATACGAATCAGATTTGGAGTATGAAACTCAAGTGGAAGGCGAAATCATTGATGAAAATATCAATTTCATGATTGAAAATTCTATGCTCATTCCTGCAAATATTGCAGGTGCCTTTCCAGAAGATTTACCTTACGATTTGAAAATGGAAAACGCAACCCTTATCAGAAAAGCAGCTAGAGAACTCCTAACAGATGCAACATCTATTGAATCCTTTGGTTTTAAAAACATCGAGTATTTGGATTTACTAAGAAAAGAGATTGACGAATTTAGACTTTTATTTGCCGAATGGGTAAAAACCTTCGATCCTTGGAATTACATGATTGATCGTTGGGGACTTTTTAATCCTCCAGGTGTTAATTTTGATGACCATGATCCTGATGACGATCTTCCATTTAACTCTTCTGAAGAAGAAGATTTTAGTGACGATTGGGATGATGAAATTGATGATGACATTTATGGAGAAGGAGATGAGGATGATGACTAAATGAACTAAAACAATCCAAACAAATACATAGTGAGCATTCCCCAAAATGTGCCAGAAACCATGCTTAAAATGGCCAATAAAATGGCATGTGGCATCCACTCTTTATTGTATGCTGCTGTTACAGCTGGAGCAGTTGAGATACCTCCCAAATTGGCCATACTTGCAATAGGAACCCAAGCCATGTGTA
>CAZRDG010000040.1:0-12261 GCA_964598775.1 uncultured Lacinutrix sp. | reverse complement strand
TATTGATTTGAGCGATGCTTATGCCACATGTATTGGCGAATGGGATAAAGTTACCGTTGCATATAGTTATTCTGAATTTGATAAAAATGTAAATTAAGCAGAACAATTAAATTCTATTTTAAACAGTGCTTATCAAAAAGGTTTGCGTTTTATAACCGATTCTGACGCTAGAGCTCAAGGTGGAGCCCATGCTTTAGCTCACCTTTGGGATAATGGTAAAAGCGCATCTGATGAATTAAATAATGTATTGGCTGTTAGGAAAAAGGCAATTGATAATTTTTCTGTAGATAATATTCGCACTAATGAACCTTATTCTGTTCTGGAAGATGTATTTGTTCCTTTATACTTCTTCCATAGATATCAAGCAGAAGCTGCTTCGAAAGTTGTTGGTGGATTAGATTATAATTATGTCGTTAAAGGAGATGGTCAATTTTCAGTAAAAAGCATTGATATTGCAACTCAAAAAGAGGCTTTAAATGCATTATTAAAAACTATTGATGCTGAAACACTAGCTATTCCGAAAAATAAATTAGACTTATTTCCACCACGTGCTTTTGGTTATTGGAGAACGAGAGAGTCTTTTAATGGAAAAACAGGAGTTGCTTTTGATCCTATGAGTGTAGCTTCAACAGCAAGTGAAATGACTTTGAGCTTATTATTACATCCACAGCGTGCAAACAGAATGATTCAGCAAAAAAGTTTGGATGCTAATCAATTAGGCTTGGAAGAATTGCTAAATACACTTATAAACAACACTTTTAAGAAAAAGCATAGCGATGCATATTTAAATGAAATTCAACAAATGGTTAATGTGAATTTACTGCAACAAATTATGAATTTAGCAGTTAATGATAATGCAAGTTTTCAGGTAAATGCTATTGCCAATAAAGCTATTCAAAATATAACCTTAAGCTTAGATACAAGTGCTTATGGAATGCAATATGTTAGATTAATTAAACAATTCACTGAAAATCCAAAGGATTTTAAAATCAAAGATGCGCCAGGAATTCCTGATGGTTCACCAATTGGAAGTGATATTTGTAACTATACCTCAAATTAATATATGATTATAGATTTAAGAAGCGATACCATCACTAAACCAACCAAAGGGATGTTGGAGGCTATGTTATCGGCTAAAGTTGGTGATGATGTATATAAAGAAGACCCAACGGTTAATGCTCTAGAAGAACGTATAGCGACTATGTTTGGGAAGAAAACTGCCTTGTTTTTCCCAACAGGCAGCATGGCTAATCAGGCTGCAATTAAATTACATACCAATCCTGGAGAACAAGTGATTTGCGATAAGTATGCGCATATATACAACTATGAAGGTGGAGGAGCATCTTTTAACAGTGGAGTGTCTTGTAAACTTATTGATGGTCACAGAGGAATGTTTAATGCAAATCAAGTTGTAGAATCAATAAACCCTCCAGATTTTTATCATAGTCCATTGACACGTTTAGTGGCTGTTGAGAACACCACAAACAAAGGTGGTGGAGCATGCTGGAATTTTGAAGAAATCAACAAAATAAGAACTGTTTGCAATGAACACAGTTTAGGTTATCACTTAGATGGTGCTCGATTGTGGAATGCTTTAGTAAATACAAACGAGACTGCTTTACAATATGGGGAAGTATTTGACACCATTTCAGTGTGTTTGAGTAAAGGTTTGGGTTGCCCAATTGGTTCTGTGTTGGTTGGTGACGAAGACATCATGAAAGGCGCTATTAGAATCCGAAAGATTTTTGGAGGTGGTATGCGTCAGGTTGGGTATTTAGCTGCAGCAGGTTTGTATGCCTTAGATCATCATATTGATAGGTTGAAACAAGACCACAATAAAGCCAAAGAAATAGGAGAGATGTTAGGTGCTTTATCACAAATTAAAACGGTTGAACCAATCGAGACTAATATTATTATTTTTGAATTAAATCCCGATGTTAATGAAACCGTTTTTGTACAAAACCTGGCTAAAAATAACATTCATATCATAGGAATGGGAGGTGGAAAACTAAGAATCGTAACCCATTTGGATTATACTGATGCCATGCATGAGAAGTTATTGTCTATTTTAACTAATCTCTAGAAAATAAATCGATTTTGAGATATTTCGTATCTTGACATAAACTATGAACATAGTTTATGCAAAAATACGTCTTCATACTTTTTGTTTTTAGCATAGCTTTAAGCTGTGATTTAGAAGACTCTAAATCATATGTTTGGCACACAAAAGAAGTAACAGCAACTGCCTATAATTCCTTAGCATATCAAACTAACCAACAGCCAAACATCACTGCTTTTGGTGATACGCTTACTCCAGGAATGAAATGTATTGCAGTTTCACGAGATTTGTTGAAACTGGGTATGAAACACAACACCTTGGTTACAATTGAAGGTCTTGATGGTATTTTCCTAGTTAAAGATAAAATGCACTATCGCTGGAAAAATCGTATTGATATTTACATGGGAAACAATGTAAAAGAAGCCAGAAATTGGGGACGAAAAAGGCTTGAAATAAAATACAGACTTGAAGTCAAGGATTCTATTTAAAAAAATCCATTCCAGGAATATTTGGCATACCCTCTTTAGCTACAGCAGCAACTTCAGCTTCGTGAACATTGCCAGCTTTTTCAATGGCTTTATTCAGTGTTAAAATCAAGTAATCTTCCAATTGTTCTTTATCTTTTAAAAGGTCTTCACTAATGTCAATAGATTTTATTGCTCTGTTTCCAGTAACGGTTATTTTTAGTAATCCATTAGAACTGGCTTCATCAATATAAACTGAGTTTAATCGTTCTTTTGTAGCTTCGACTTTAGCTTGGGTTTCTTTAAGTTTTCCCATCATTCCCATTAAATCACCGAACATAATTTTTAGTTTTTAGTTTCTGATGCAAAACTATTTAATTTTTATATTTTTGAGGGCTTAAAAAAGTATAAAATTTTACTTCTTGAAAAAAAATAATTTCCCTCCAATTGCTAAACAAATTCCTAAAGAATTAGTAGCACACAACGATGTTAGAATAGATAATTATTTCTGGATGAATGACAGAGAAAATCCAGAAGTGATTCAGTATTTAGAGGAAGAAAATGCTTATTGTGATAATGCCTTAAAACATACTGAGCAATTTCAAAAAGATTTGTTTGAAGAAATGAAGGCGCGAATTAAAGAAGATGATCAATCTGTTCCATACAAATACAATGGTTATTGGTACATTTTGAAATTTGAAACAGGAAAGGGTTATCCAATTTACATCAGAAGAAAAGAAACTTTAGAGGCTCCTGATGAATTATTGTTTGACTGTAATAAAATGGCTGAAGGCCATTCGTATTTTAAACTCGTAGGTATTAGCATTAGCCCAGATAATAAAAAGGTTGCCTTTGGATTAGATACATTGGGTAGGCGACAATACACACTTCATATAAAGGATTTAACAAGCAATGAAATATTTCCAGAACGTATAGAAAACACAACAGGATCTTCATCTTGGGCAAATGACAATAAAACCTTGTTTTATGCATCAAAGAACGAGCAAACACTTCGTTCAGAAAATGTTTACAAACATGTATTAAATACCAATCCTGAAAAGGACACTTTAGTCTTTCATGAATTGGATGCTACGTTTAATGTTACAGTATACAAAACCAAATCTAGACAGTTCATCATTATTGCTAGTTATAGCACCTTAACTAATGAATTTCAGATATTAGATGCTAATCAACCAAACAGCGAGTTTAAATTGTTTCAACCAAGAATTAGAGGCTTAGAGTATAGTATTTCACATTTTGATAATCAGTTTTACATCTTAACTAATCTCGATAATGCCACTAACTTTAAGCTTATGAAAACCAATATCAATAAAACAGATATTGAGTTTTGGGAAGAAGTGATTCCTCATCGCGAAGATGTAATGCTTGAAGATATTGATATTTTTAAGGATTTCTTGGTGCTTAGTGAACGTGAAAATGGGTTAAACCAAATACGCATTAAACGTTGGGATAATACAGACGACTATTATTTACCTTTTGATAACGAGACATATACAGCGTTTACTGGAACAAATGTCGATTTTGATACAACCAAATTGCGTTATGGATATAATGCATTAACAACTCCAACTTCTGTGATTGATTTTGATATGGTTACCAAAACCAAGGAAGTCAAAAAAGAACAGGAAGTTTTAGGAGGTACATTTAAGAAAGAAAACTATGTGTCTGAGCGTATATGGGCAACCGCAACTGATGGCACCAAAATTCCAATGTCAGTTGTTCATCATAAAAACACCAAAAAAAGTAAACATACACCTTTGTTAATTTATGCTTATGGTGCCTATGGTTCAACTATTGATCCTTATTTTTCTTCAGTAAGATTATCATTACTCGATAGAGGATTTATTTATGTCATTGCGCACATTAGAGGAAGTGAATACTTAGGAAGATCTTGGTACGAAAGTGGTAAATTAATGTTGAAGAAAAACACATTTACAGACTTTATAGATTGTACAAAGTATTTGATAGCACATAATTATTCATCACCAAGTCATTTGTATGCAATGGGAGGAAGTGCTGGAGGATTGCTTATGGGAAGTGTCATTAACATGGCTCCAAATTTGTATAATGGTGTTGTGGCTCAAGTCCCTTTTGTAGACGTTATAACTACGATGCTTGATGATTCTATACCTTTAACCACTGGAGAATATGACGAATGGGGAAATCCTAACGATATTGCGTATTATAATTACATAAAATCATATTCTCCATATGATAATGTGACACATCAAGATTATCCAAACTTACTGGTGACCTCAGGGTTACATGATAGTCAAGTGCAATTTTGGGAACCAACAAAATGGGTTGCAAAATTAAGAGCCCATAAAACAGACGACAATTTATTGTTGCTTAAAACCAACATGGATGCTGGACATGGTGGCGCTTCAGGTCGTTTTGAATCGTTAAAAGAAGATGCCCTAGAATTCGCTTTTATTTTGGATTTGGAAGGGATAAAAGGCTAGATTAAAAAAAAAATCCTATTTTTGCCAAGTTTAAGTTACATTTTTTTAAATTAGTAACTCATTAATAGCGTTTATGAATCAAAAAAAACAAGTATTTGATAACGTGTTGCAACTAATAGGTAAGACACCCCTTATCAAATTAAACACTATAACATCTGAGCTTAAAGGTGATTATTTTGCAAAAGTAGAAGCTTTTAATCCAGGACACTCCACAAAAGATAGAATAGCACTTTATATTATTGAAGAAGCAGAGCGAAGAGGTATCTTAACGCCTGGTGATACAATTATTGAAACTACTTCTGGTAATACTGGTTTCAGTATTGCTATGGTGAGTATCATAAAAGGATATGATTGTATTCTGGCGGTGAGTTCAAAATCTTCGGCAGATAAGATTGATATGCTAAAAACAATGGGTGCAAAGGTCTACGTTTGTCCTGCTCATGTGAGTGCAGATGATCCTCGTTCTTATTATGAAGTGGCTAAAAGATTGCATCAAGAAATTAAAGGATCGGTTTACATCAACCAATATTTTAATGATTTGAATACTGAAGCCCATTATAAATCTACTGGGCCTGAAATTTGGGAACAGACGGAAGGTAAAATCACTCATTTTGTGGCTTGTAGTGGTACTGGAGGAACGATTTCAGGAACTGCAAAGTATTTAAAGGAACAAAATCCTAATATTAAAGTTATTGGAGTTGATGCTTTTGGATCGGTATTGAAAAAATATCACGAAACGCGTGAATTAGATACAAATGAAATTTATCCATATAGAATTGAAGGATTAGGTAAAAACCTAATTCCTACTGCAACAGATTTTGATGTTATTGATAAATTTATCAAAGTTACTGATGAAGAAAGTGCACATACTGCGCGAGAAATTGCAAGAACTGAAGGATTATTTGTGGGTTACACAAGTGGTGCAGTGATGCAAGCTCTCAAGCAACTAGATACTGAGGGAGAATTTAAAAAAGGAGATAATATAGTTGTGATTTTTCCAGATCATGGGTCAAGATATATGAGTAAGGTGTATAGTGATAAATGGATGGACGATCAAGGCTTTTTTGACAATGAAAACGAAGTTTCTGTCAAAACAGTTCAATACATTAAATAGAAAAAAATCAACATAGGTTAACCTGCAATTTTAACTTTTAAAAATTGCAGGTTTTTTTGTGCAAAATAGTTATAAACAATGTTGGTAAAATAATTATGTTAAAAAGATTTAATTGCATAATTTTGTTACCTAACTAAGACTGAATTATTGAATGAAGGATTTATTCGAAAAGATCTACAAGGATAAAGGACCTTTAGGAAAATGGGCTTCTCAAGCAGAAGGCTATTTTGTGTTTCCTAAACTTGAAGGACAGATAAGCAATAGAATGAAATTTCAAGGAAAAGATGTTATTACTTGGAGTATCAATGACTATTTAGGATTGGCTAACCATCCTGAAGTACGTAAAACTGACGCTGAGGCAGCAGCCGATTACGGATCTGCTTACCCAATGGGAGCTCGTATGATGTCAGGTCATACAGACTTACATGAAAAACTACAAAACGAATTAGCTGCATTTGTAAATAAAGAAGCCGCTTATTTATTGAATTTTGGATATCAAGGTATGGTGTCTACCATTGATGCACTAGTTGGTAAAGATGATATTATTGTTTATGATGTTGATTCTCACGCTTGTATAATCGATGGTGTTCGTCTTCATATGGGGAAACGATTTACTTATAAGCATAACGATGTTGTGAGCTTAGAGAAAAATCTAGAGCGTGCTACTAAAATGGCTGAGCAAACAGGTGGAGGAATTCTCGTAATTTCTGAAGGGGTCTTTGGAATGCGTGGTGAGCAAGGTATATTAAGAGAAATAGTAGCATTAAAGCAAAAATACAACTTTCGATTCTTAGTTGATGACGCTCATGGCTTCGGAACTCTTGGTAAAACTGGAGCAGGAGCAGGTGAAGAACAAGGTGTGCAAAATGATATTGATGTTTATTTTGCAACATTCGCCAAGTCTATGGCTAGTACTGGAGCTTTTATTGCTGCTGATCAAGAAATTATTGACTACCTAAAATATAATTTACGTTCTCAAATGTTTGCTAAATCGTTGCAAATGCAGCTTGTTAAAGGTGCTTTGAAGCGTTTAGAGATGTTAAAGACAATGCCAGAATTGAAAGATAATTTATGGACCATTGTTAATGCATTACAATCAGGTTTAAAAGAGCGTGGTTTCGATATTGGTACTACGCAAAGTTGTGTAACTCCGGTTTACTTAGAAGGAAGCATTCCTGAAGCAATGGCTTTAGTGAAAGACTTAAGAGAAAATTACGGAATCTTCTGTTCTATAGTAGTTTATCCTGTAATACCTAAAGGATTAATTTTACTAAGAATGATACCAACTGCAACACATACTTTAGAGGATGTTAAGGAAACTTTAGATGCCTTTGATGCTATTAGAAGCAGATTGGAAAACGGAACCTATAAACGTTTATCTGCTGCTGTTACTGCTGCAATGGGAGAATAAACAAAATAAAACAATATAAAGAAGCCGCTTATTAGCGGCTTTTCTATTTAATGTCTTTGACGTAAGTACAACGTCTTTTGAATACTTCAGGTTTGAAATTTTTCCAAAGTTGATGTATCGCAATATTATCATCTAATTCTGGACCTCTTACACAAATTTGAATATCCTTTTCTTTAAAGGTTTTATAGAATTCTTCAAAAATAATGGCAGTAACTCCCTTATTTTGATATTCAGGGAGTACACCTATAAGATAAAAAGTAACTGTTTTACTATGCTTTTTGGCTTTTAATAAATGAAAAATACCAAATGGAAATAATTTTCCGTTCATTTTCTTTAAGGCCTTGGCGTACGATGGTGTAACGATACCAAAACCTACTAATTTATCATCTTTATCTATTACAAACTTTACATATTCGGGATTCAAAAAACTGATAAACTTCTTCTTGAAATACTCTCTTTGTTCATCGTTTATATCAACAAAGGATGATAAAACCGAATGTGATTTGGTAAAGACATCAAACATTTCGTTGGCATGTGGCAAAATATCCTTGTTGTTTGTAAAGTTTAATGCTCTGAGTTGATAGCGTTTCTTAACAAGCTCTTGAATCCGAGAGAAATATTCAGGCTTTATATTCTCAAACTTCATTTTATTTTCTGAGTAACCTTTGCCAAAAGCCATTCCGTATGCTTCTAAATGAGTAACGTAATAAGGATGGTTTTCCCAAGTGATCATACTACCTATTTGATCAAAACCTTCATAAACAACACCAACCTTATCCAAATTAGAAAACCCAATTGGACCTTCAATGAACTCTAAGTTGTTTTCTTTCCCAATCTCGTTAACTTTATCAAGTAATGCATTTGTAACCTCTTGTTTGTCGACAACATCAAACCATCCAAAGCGCATCTTTTTTATGCCTTGTTCTTTTACTTCTATCCAATTGATTAAAGCACCAACTCGACCTACGATTTTATTGTTTTCATAAGCAAGAAAAAATCGTCCTTCGGCATTTTGAAAGACAGGATTTATGTTTTTATCAAAAGTTTGTAATTCTTCACTTATAATTGGTGGTACCCAAAATTTTGAATTTTTATAGAGAGAAAAAGGGAATTTTACAAATGCTTTGAGTTCCTTTTTAGTGGTCGCTTCTTTTATAGTTATCATAGAGTTAGTTTAGGCCATTGCCATCTTCATCAAAATCACTTTTTTTATTTCTTGATTTTCTGCTTTTGCGCTTTGCTTCATCTTCAGCTGAGTTATTATTGTCAATTTCTTTGTCTTGGTGCATATCAAAACGATATGAAGCTCCTAGACTAACATTAAAAACTGAAGGCGTATCTTTTGTATTTACTGTAAATGCAGTATCTAACTGAAAATCTTTACTCCATAAATAGGCACCTCCAAAACGGAATAAATTATCGGCATAAAAATCGCTTTGTATACCTTGAGTCTCTCCAAATACAACCCATTGTTGATTAATAGACTTTGTAAGTGTAACTAAATATTGAAAATCTGATTGGTCTGAACCAATTCTATCCTTTAAAAAATTCATAACTAAAACCCAACCGCCTACAAAATTGTGCTGTGTAGCAACCATAACCTTTGGGCTAAAGCCTTCGACACCTGCCGCAGTATAAGGGTTTCCTTTTGTGTCAAAATTCGCACCAACATAAACAGCAACAGCAGGTATTAGTTCTTTCCATTTGAACTTTCTATTTGCCCAATAGCTGTATAAGTTCGGTTTTTCATCTTCTGAATTCTTATATGGATCGTAGAGCAAATATTTTGCTCCTAAAGTCACGCTTTTAAAATTAGATCGTGAGGTTTCTAAAGGAATTGCCGAGCGATTATCTGTGAAGGTGTCATTTTGATATGTTCCCTCAATATTTAGTTCAAGTTGTTCAAACAACAAACCATATCGTGCAGAAAAATCTGCACCAAAACCAGAAACTTCATATTTTAATGGCGTATGTTTTTCGTTGACCATATATGGTCCTAATTCAAGTTGAAACACATTAGTACCAACCGAAAATGCGCTTTTAGAAAGCCCTGGTCTGTTGGAGTTAATGACTTCTGTGTACTGAGCAAAACATGTAGTAGCGACAAGTAAAGAAGCAAATAGTAGCAATTGGGTTTTTAAACGTTCCATTTTGATTGTGTTATGATTCAAATATATAATTTTATTATTTTTTTATGACCTTTAAACGGTTTTTAAATTGTAAGAATTGTATTTTTGAGCAAATATTTTATTCATGTTGCAATATGCTTCACTTACAGGGTTTGTAAGAACAATTTTAATAATTCTATTAATTTGGTATGGTGTAAAAATTCTCTCTAGATTGTTTGCTCCTTATCTGATGCGTTATGTTGCTAAAAAGGCTGAGCAAAAATTTGGTCAGCAATTTAATGCACAACAAAGACCACAACCAAAGCAAAAAGAAGGTGAAATTTCCATAGATAAAATGCCTAATCAAAATACATCTGGAAATAAAAATGTTGGAGAATACGTAGATTACGAAGAAATAGATTAATCTCGTTTCAGTTTCAGAGGAAATCTTTATTTTTCAGTTAACAATTAAATGTGTATTTTTCCTAATCATTGATATTATCCTTTTTTCATGCAATTTTCGTTTAAAAAATTCTTACCACACATATTAATTGTTGTTGGTTTTGTGGTGGCTTCTATAGCTTATTTTAATCCTGTTTTACAAGGAAAACAAATCTTTCAAAGCGATATCATGCAGTATATTGGTATGGCGAAGCAGCAAAACGATTTTCGTGAAGCCACAGGAGAAGAAACCTATTGGACCAATAGTGCTTTTGGTGGTATGCCAACGTATCAATTAGGTGCTCAATATCCTAATAATTACATCAAAAAATTAGATCATACATTACGATTTTTACCTCGTCCAGCCGATTATTTATTTCTTTATTTAATAGGTTTTTATATTCTTTTATTGGTTTTAAAAATAGATTATAAACTAGCAGCTTTAGGTGCTTTGGCTTTCGGGTTTTCTACCTATTTAATTATTATTTTAGGTGTTGGTCATAATTCAAAAGCACATGCTATTGCCTACATGCCATTGGTATTATCAGGCATTTTATTGACATTTCAAAAGAAGTATACTTATGGATTTTTGTTGACTGCTATTGCACTAGGTTTAGAACTGTCAGCCAACCATTATCAAATGACCTACTACTTGATGCTATTGGTTTTGGTATTGGGAATCGTGTACTTAATAGATGCTTATAAAAAGCAAATGTTGCCTCATTTTTTTAAAGCAGTTGGTATTTTAGTAGTTGCTGTGATTTTTTCTATAGGATTGAATGCTACAAATATTATGGCAACTCAAGAATATGTGAAAGAAAGTACGCGAGGTAAAAGTGAACTCACAATAAATCCTGATGGTTCAGTAAAAGAAGTGACAAGTGGTCTTGATAAAGGTTATATAACAGAATACAGTTACGGAATTAAAGAAACCTTTAATTTATTTATTCCTCGCTTTATGGGAGGCGGAAGCTATGAAGATGTAGGCAAAAATTCAGAAACTTATGAGTTTTTTAGAAACCTGGGTGCAACTCCAGTGCAAGCCTTAAATGAGGTTAAACAAACACCAACGTATTGGGGAGAACAGCCTATTGTTGAAGCTCCAGCTTATATTGGTGCAGTTGTAATTTTCTTATTTGTTCTAGCTTTGTTTTTAGTGAAAGGTCGCTTGAAATGGTGGTTGGTAGTTGGAACTATTATGTCACTCTTGCTTTCTTATGGAAAAAACCTTGGGTTTTTAACTGATTTGTTTATTGATTATTTTCCGCTTTACAATAAGTTTCGTGCTGTTAGCTCTATACAAGTCATTTTAGAGTTGTGCATTCCTATACTTGCAATGTTTGGGTTGGTGAGATTGTTTGACGATTTTGAAAATAAAGGAAAAAAAATAAAAGCATTAAAAAATACAACGATAATCACAGGTGGATTGGCTCTGGTTTTTCTTTTATTTAAAGGTAGTTTGTTCGATTTTGTAGGCAATAATGATGGACGATATATTCAAGCTTATGGTCAAGGGTTTATTGATGCTGTAAAGGCCGATAGGATTTCTTTTTTTGTGAACGATACTCTCAGAACTTTAATTCTGGTTTTACTTTCAGCTGGAGCAATTTGGTTCTTTTTGAAAAAGAAACTTTCAGAAAAAGGTCTAGTCCTGGTTTTCGCAGTATTAATTCTATTTGATTTGGTACTTGTTGATAGACGTTATGTAAATAATGATGATTTTGTATCTGCTATCCAAGTACAAAAACCATATCAAGAAAGTCCTGTTGATAGAGAAATACAGAAGGATACGACTCATTTTAGAGTGTTTGATTTAACAACAGGTAATACGAAACCTTCTTATTTTCATAATTCCCTCAATGGATATCATGCTGCAAAAATGAAGCGTTATAATGATGTGTTTAATTTTTACATAAGTCAGAATCATTTAGGAGTATTGAATATGCTCAATACTAAGTACATCATTGCACAAAATGAAGAAGGAGAAATATTTCCTTACCAAAATACGGATGCTAACGGTAACGCTTGGTTTGTTGGTGAAATTTCTCCAGTTGTTTCTGCGGATGCTGAAATTATTTTACTAGATTCTTTAAACACTAAGAATACAGCCATAATAAATAAACTTGAGTTTGGTAATAATTTCGATTCTGAATATTTTCATAACTACAATGTAGATTCCTT
>CAZRDG010000039.1:10416-12344 GCA_964598775.1 uncultured Lacinutrix sp. | reverse complement strand
ACATATGGTGGTTATTATACTCAAGAAGAAATTAAAGAGGTTGTTGCTTATGCTCAGAGTCGTTTTGTGAGCGTAATTCCTGAAATTGAATTGCCAGGACATGCTCAAGCTGCTATTGCATCATATCCAAATTTAGGTTGCACAGGTGAACAGGTTGAGGTCGCAACAAAATGGGGCGTTTTTGAAGATATCTATTGCCCAAAGGAGGAAACATTTACGTTCTTAGAAGATGTTTTAGATGAAGTTTTAGCATTATTCCCAAGTGAATACATTCATATTGGAGGTGATGAGGCTCCAAAAACGAGATGGAAAAATTGCAACCATTGTCAAGCTCTTATTAAAAAAGAAGGCTTAAAAGATGAACATGAATTACAGAGCTATTTTATTTCTAGAATAGAAAAATACTTAAATAGTAAAGGCAGACAAATTATTGGTTGGGATGAAATTTTAGAAGGTGGTTTAGCTCCAAATGCTACTGTTATGTCATGGAGAGGCATCAATGGCGCCATTGAAGCTGCAAAGCAACATCATAATGTGATTATGACACCAACATCTCACTGTTATTTTGATTATTATCAATCGGAAAATGAAGATGAACCATTAGCAATTGGTGGCTATTTACCTTTAGAAAAAGTGTATAGTTTTAATCCTATTCCTGAGGAACTCGATGAAGAGGAAGCTAAATATGTGCTTGGAGCTCAAGGTAATATTTGGACAGAATATATGAAAACACCTGAGCAAGTAGAATATATGGTGTTTCCTCGAATACTAGCCATGAGTGAGGTTGTTTGGTCGAAAAATGAAAATAAAAACTATGCTGGTTTTGTAAGACGCGTTGAGAATTTCCACAAAAGATTAGACGCTTTAAACATTAATTATGCAAATCATCTTTATGAAATTGAAGGTGAATTACTTTCCGCTAATAGTGGATTGAGCTATCAGTTACAAACATTAACTGATGGAAAAACCATTCGGTTTACTTTAAATGACTCAGAACCAACTGTAAATTCAGAAGCTTATACCAAACCAATCCCAATTGCCGAAAGTGTCAGGATAAAAGCTTCGGTATTTAATACGTCTAAAAAATTAGGAAATACATTTTCTCAAGAAATTAATCTGCATAAAGCCGTTGGAAAACAAATTACAATAAACAAAGAACCTCATAAATCCTATCCTGGTAGTGGTGCAGATGGATTAGTTAATGGCATCTCAGGTAGTGATTCACGTTATGGCGACAAGGAATGGTTAGGGTTTTGGGGAGAAGATATCGAAATTACCATTGATTTAGGTGAAGAAACCAATATCAACTCTATTGAAACTAGGTTTCACAATGGCCAAGGACAATGGATTTATGCGCCAAAATCAATTATATTTAGTTTTTCTGATGAAAAGCAACAATTTAGCATTGTTCCAAACCCTTCAGAAAAATCAATATTAGATTTAAAGATTCCAAAGAAACTGACTACTAGTTTTATTAAAATTAACGTTTATAATTATGGCATCATACCAGAAGGTAAGCAAGGTGCTGGTAATAAAGCTTGGACGTTTATTGATGAAATAATTGTGAATTAAGATGCTTTTAGAAATCTGTGCCAACTCCTATAAATCCGCTAAAAATGCTCAAGAAGCAGGAGCTCATCGTATTGAATTATGTCAAGAACTGTCGGTTGGTGGTATGACACCAAGTTATGGTTTATTAAAACAAGTCACAGATACGCTTTCAATTCCAGTGTTTGTATTAATCAGACCACGAAGTGGGAATTTTGTCTATACAAATGAAGAGTTTGACATCATGAAACAAGACATTCAACTATGTAAAAATTTAGGTTGTGCTGGAATCGTTTCTGGTGTTTTAAATAAAAACAATACGATTGATATAGAAAGAACCAAAGAATTGGTTGAGCTAACTAATCCCTTACAATTTACCT
>CAZRDG010000039.1:0-10316 GCA_964598775.1 uncultured Lacinutrix sp. | reverse complement strand
TTGTGTGAAAGACCATAAAAACTCCTTAGAACAATTAATCGACTTAGATATCGATAGAGTATTGACTTCTGGCCTGGAAACATCAGCTGAAAAAGGTTTAAACATCCTAAAACAACTGCACGAACAGGCCAATGGAAGAATTATCATTTTAGCAGGAAGTGGCATAACCTCTGAAAATGCAAAAATTTTTGAAAAAGCTGGCTTCAAAGAAATTCATGCATCAGCTTCAACAGAAATAGAAAGTGATGGCTCGTTATTTTCAGCACCTCTCACCTATTCTGATCCAAAAAAAATTAAAGCCATTTTAGATGCGATATAGCTTGTTACTTTTAATTCTCATTTGTTGGAGTTGTCAAACCAAACATGATGTGCCTCAAACTATTGAGTTACACAACAATTGGGAATTTAAGAAAGTAACTGACTCCAATTGGAATCCTGCTACTGTTCCAGGAAATGTACATTCTGATTTATTAGAAAACAACCTCATTGAAAACCCGTTTATTGGCGATAACGAACACGATTTACAATGGATTTCAGAAACCGATTGGGAATACAAAACTACTTTTTCAATAGATGAAAAAACGCTTTTAAAAAAACATATCGAACTTAACTTTGAAGGCCTTGACGCTTATGCTTCCGTATTTTTAAATGACAGCTTGATTTTAAAAACCAACAATGCCTTTCGTGAGTTTCAAGTTGATGTAAAACCTTTGTTGAAACCTGAAAACACATTACGAATTCTTTTCGAAAAAACTACAACATACGAAGAACAAGCGAAAGCAAAATTAGGTTACACATTGCCTGAAGGCAATCGCATTTTTACCAGAAAAGCGCAGTTTCAATATGGTTGGGATTGGGGACCAAAACTCAATACTTCAGGTATTTGGCGACCAGTAAAACTAGTGGCTTGGAATGATTATAAAATCGAAGATATCTATATTAAGCAAGTTGCTTTAAATGATTCTGTAGCAAATTTGAAACTTAACATCACTGATTCAAACTTTGACGGTTTAAAATATCATATTCAGGTTAACGATATCTTAGTTCCCTTTGAACAATCCGATTTTACATTTCAGATAAAAAACCCAAAACGTTGGTGGCCTCACAATCTAGGAGAGCCTTATTTATATGACATTAAAGTAATTGTTAGAGATAATAATAAAATTCTTGATAGTATCTCTACAAAAATAGGTTTACGAACTATTGAACTCGTCACCGAAAAAGATAGTGTAGGTGAATCCTTTTATTTTAAAGTAAACGACGTTCCTGTATATGCGAAAGGTGCTAATTACATTCCGCAAAACTCGATGCAAAACAAAGTCACGGAAGCTCATTACAAAACATTACTTGATGATGTTGTTGATGCTAACATGAATATGTTGCGAGTTTGGGGAGGAGGCATTTACGAGAACGATATTTTTTACGAGTTGTGTGATGAAAAAGGCATCCTCGTTTGGCAAGATTTTATGTTTGCTTGTGCTATGCATCCCGGAGATAAAGACTATTTAGATAATGTACAACAAGAAGCCATTGACAATGTAAAACGCTTACGAAATCATTCAAGTATTGCTTTGTGGTGTGGTAATAACGAAAATAGCGAAGGTTGGCATCGTTGGGGTTGGCAAGATGGTCGTTCAAAATCTGAAAAGGAAGACATTTGGAGTAACTATTTAAAGGTATTTGATTCCATTTTACCAAATACTATAGCAAAATTAACTGACACAGATTATTGGGAAAGTTCACCAAAATATGGACGTGGAAATCCAAAATATGAATTTGAAGGTGATGCACACGATTGGTGGATTTGGCATGATGCTTATCCTTTTGAGCATTTAGAAGAACGTGTACCAAGATTTATGAGTGAATTTGGAATGCAATCCTTTCCGAGTTATGAGGTGATTAATTATATCAACCAAAGTGATTCCTTAGAGATTACTTCTGAAGGGTTTAAAAACCATCAAAAACATGTTCGAGGATTTCAGTTAATTGATGAGTATATGCAGCGTGATTTCCCAGTACCAACTGAAGCCGAAGATTATGTATACATGAGTCAGGTAGTACAAACCTATGGCATTACCAAAGGACTTGAAGCACAACGTAGAGCAAAACCTTATAATATGGGAACCTTGTTTTGGCAACTCAATGATTGTTGGCCATCCATTTCATGGTCCAGCATTGATTTTTTTGGGAATTGGAAAGCATTACATTACAAGGCAAAAAAGGCGTTTAAGAATGTATTAGTGTCATCAAAACTTGAGAATAATGTGCTTAAAACCTTTGTCATTAATGACAATCTAACAGCTGTAACTGATACACTTCAATTAAAATTGATTGATTTCTCTGGAAAAGAATTGTGGTCATATTCAAAGGAAGTAACTGTTTTGAAAAACAGCAGCGTATTGATGCATGAACTAAATCTAGAAGATATTGACAAAAAGAATGCTGTTCTCGTATCGAGCTTCAACAATACAACCTCAACATATTATTTAGCAAAGCCTAAAGACTTAAAACTTGAACAAGCTGAAATCAATCAAGAAATAACAAAGACTTCTTCTGGATTTAAGATAAAATTATCAAGCTCTACTCTTCAAAAAGATGTATTTCTTTTTACTAAAGAAAAAGGGCATTTTAGTGATAATTTTTTCGACTTACTTCCTAATGAATCGTTTGAAATTGAATTAGAAACTGAAGCGGAAACTCTCAGTAATTTGAAGATTAAGACGTTGAATCAGTTTATAAACTAAGTTCTATCAGCCTTTAACCACTTTGGAACATCTTGAGGTTTGAAGTTTCTCATTTTATCAAGTAGTCTATCAATATTATTATCAACTATTAATAACTCCAAATTATCTAATTTTAAAAAGCCTTTGGAAACCATGGTCTCCAGCATGCTTATTAAATCATCATAAAACCCATTAATATTGAGAAGTCCAATTGGTTTTTGATGTAAGCCTAATTGTGCCCAAGTTATAATTTCAAACAGTTCTTCAAACGTACCAAAACCACCTGGAAGTGTAATAAATCCATCTGAAATCTCATGCATTTTCAACTTACGTTCATGCATGTTTTCTGTAGTTATCAATTCACTCAAGCCTAGATGCACGACTTCCTTCATTTTCAAGAATTCAGGAATCACACCAATTACCTTTCCGTGATGATCAAGTGAAGATTGTGCGATGTTTCCCATAATACCAATTTTTGCAGCACCATAGACTAAGGTTATTTGTTCCTTCGCCAGAGTTTTACCTAAGGCTTTTGCCTCAGAAATTATTTTAGTATCATTTCCTTCACTACTTCCACAAAATACAGCTATAGCTTTTAAATCGTTCATCATTTTATCGCTTTAATCATTCTATCTTTTTCAAAGATATCCATTTTTAGCTCAATATTATTAAAACTATTATTAGCCAACAATTCTTTGGTCGGTTCCCCTAAACTTTCATTGATTTCAAAATATAACTGACCATTTGGCTTCAGTATGTTTTCAGAAATTTCAGCTATTTTTCTGTAAAATAACAAAGCGTCGTCATCTTTAACAAATAATGCCAAAGGAGGCTCATGATTTAACACGTTAGCACTCATGGCTTCTTTTTCCAATTCACGAACATAAGGTGGGTTTGAAACAATGACATCAAACTTTATATTGCCTAAATCGCAATCTAGAATATCTGCTTCAATAAATTCAATGTCTACTTCATTTTTGTCAGCATTTAACTTCGCAAGTTTTAAAGCATCCTCAGAAACATCTAAAGCATAAACTTTTGCATGTTTTAGATTTTTTGCTAAAGATATAGCTATACAACCGCTACCTGTGCCTATATCTAAAACAGAGATGTCTTGACTATCCTTACAATTATCAATAATCCAACTCACCAGCTCTTCAGTTTCCGGACGAGGTATTAATACTGACGGATTTACCTCGAAGATTATCCCGTAAAATTCGGTATTACCAAGAATATACTGAATGGGTTCATAATTTTTGAGTTTAGCAATTGCTTTTTGGAATCTTTCATATTTTTTTCCAGAAACAACCGCGTATAAATTCTGAGAAATCGCGATGCGCTTCAAGTTGAGAATATCTTCAGAAAGCAAATTGAAAAACGACTCAATTTCAGTATCAGGGTAATATCCTATAAGTTCATCATTAAAAAAGGTACGCAGAGATTTTAATATCATAATAGTTCTTTTAGCATATACACACCGCAAATAGTGTGTCCTGTATTTCCTTGTGGTTTATCGAGGTGTTTAAATCCGTTTTTCTCATATAATTGAATTGCAGATTTAAGTTGTGAGGCAGATTCTAAATAACAATGCTTAAAACCATATGCTTTAGCGGCTTCCATACACTTGTCAAACATATTTTTTCCATAACCTTTACCTCGCGCATCAGGATGAAAATACATTTTTTGTAACTCACAAGTGTCTTGTGAAGCTCCTTTTAGTTGCTTTACACCTCCTCCACCTAACACTTTTCCACGATCCTCTACAACATAATAAATTGCTCGATCACCTTGAAATCCTTCAAACATGTTCTTAACATCATCATCTTCAAGAGAAGAACCAACTGTTGGTAAACCAAACTCCTCAAAACAATTTGCTATAATAACTTCTATAGACTTATTATCATTAGGTTGAATTTCTCTAATAATCATGTTATAATTACCGATTTTTTAGTCTTACTTTTGTGAGGTGAAGATACACGAAAAATACATATCTCGCTGCATAGACATTGCTAAAAATGGATTAGGCGCCACAGCACCAAATCCAATGGTTGGTTGTGTTATTGTTCACGACTCAAATATTATCGGAGAAGGCTATACAAGTCCTTATGGAGGAGCTCATGCTGAAGTAAATGCCATTAGTTCAGTAAAGGATAAATCACAGTTAAAAGAGGCTACTCTTTATGTTACACTTGAGCCGTGTTCCCATTTTGGAAAAACGCCACCTTGCAGTAATTTGATTATTGATCATGGAATTAAAAATGTGGTTATTGGCTGTGTTGACGACAATGAAAAAGTTTCAGGACAAGGAATCGCCAAACTAAAAGAAGCTGGTTGCAACGTTACTGTTGGTGTTCTAGAGAATGTTTGTAAAGAGCATCACAAACGCTTTTTTACATTTCATAATAAAAAACGGCCTTATATTATCTTAAAATGGGCAGAAACTTCGGATGGTTTTATTGCACCATTACATAAAAAAGTGAAGCAACCTGTTTGGATAACTAATCAATACTCGCGACAATTAGTCCATAAATGGAGAGCTGAAGAGCAAGCTATTCTTGTTGGAACAAATACAGTTTTAGAGGATAATCCTGGCTTAACTACAAGAGACTGGAAAGGGAAGCACCCAATTAGAATAGTGCTAGATAAAAACAAAACGCTTTCTAAAGATTTTAAAGTCTTTGATGATAACACCAAAACCATATTAATAAATGAATCTTCTGCTGATGACATTTGTAATTTATTATACAAAGCCAATATTAATTCGGTCATTGTTGAAGGTGGAGCCAAAACACTTCAACTTTTTATAAATTCTGGACTTTGGGATGAAGCTAGAGTTTTTATTGGTCAATCTGATTTTAGAGAAGGCATTAAAGCTCCAAAATGTAAAGGCAAACTAATTGATAAGCAACAATTACTGGATGATACATTAAAAATATATGTCAACAATTAAAACCATTATTTTCGATTTTGGAGATGTATTTATTAATCTCGATAAACCAGCCATTAAGAGAGAACTTATAAGCTTAGGAATGCCTGAAGACATCAGCCTTGACATGCTCCATATAGCCTCTGAATATGAAAAAGGCTTAATTTCTACAGAAACATTTGTTTCTCATTTTAACAAAAAATTTCCAAATATAGCGTCTCAAGACTTTATTAAAGCTTGGAATGCTATCATACTAGATTTTCCAGAGCATCGTCTGGAGTTTATAGAAAGATTAGCGGAAGAAAAAAAATATCAACTAATTCTGTTAAGTAACACGAATGATTTGCATATTGAACAAGTTATCATTAACATGAGTTTAGCGCGATATGAACGATTTAAAAATTGCTTTGACAAATTTTATCTATCGCAAGAAATTCATTTAAGTAAACCGAGTCCTTCTATTTATGAATATGTATTAAATGAAAACCATTTGCATCCTAATGAATGTTTATTCATTGATGATTTAAGCGAAAATACTGTTTCAGCCTCAAAACTTGGAATTCATACTTGGAATTTAGTTCCAAAAATCGAAGACGTTACATTGTTATTTGAAACCAAAAAAGGGTTATTTTAAATTTTTGATAGAAAAAGACACATACAAAACGATAACGAAAGCTTCCCAGGAAGTTCTTTTTAAGGATAAAAACAGTAAGTTTTTTGGATATGTTTTTCCAGTTTTATCAGAAGATGATGTGAAGTCTAAACTTGAGTTATTAAAAAAACAACATCACACTGCAAGACATTGGTGTTATGCATATCAAATTGGAACTGAAGACCTAAGTTACAGAGCTAATGATGATGGCGAGCCTAACAACAGCGCTGGAATGCCTATTTACGGACAAATACAATCCTTTGATGTAACCAATGTATTAGTTGTTGTTGTAAGATACTTTGGTGGTGTAAAGCTTGGTGTAGGTGGCTTAATTAATGCCTATAAAACAGCTGCTCAGCTTGCATTTGAAAGTTCTAAAATTGTAACTAAAACCATTAACAAAACTTATCTTATCAAGTTCGATTACAAAAACATGAATAAGGTTATGCGAGTTGTCAAAGAAAAGCAACTAAAAATTGTAGATCAAAAACTAGAATTGGATTGCCAAATACAAATTTCGGTTAGGAAAAAAGAATCAGAAAAGATTTACGAAATTTTTGAAAATTTATTTGAAATCGAGATTACTGAACTAAGCTAATTTATCTAAAATAAATTTAGGGCAACGCATTGGTCTGTTGGTAGCTTTATCAATAAATGCCAAAACCGTCGTTGCAGTAGCTAAAATCTCACCTATATTATTAGTAATTTCGTACTCAAATTCTATGGATGCGGTTGGCATTTTTACAAGTTGAGTTTTTACATTAATTACATCATCATAACAAGCTGATTTTTTGTATTTTATTGACAAAGAAACAACAGGTAAGATTACACCATCCTCTTCCATTTTTTTATATGAAATATTTAAAGCTCTCAACCACTCCAAACGTCCAACCTCAAAGTATTGCGCGTAATTACCGTGATACACAACTCCCATTTGATCGGTTTCTCCATATCTCACTCTTATCTGAGTTTCGTTGTAGTTCATCAATTTTCTAGTAAGGTTTTAAAAATAATTTTGTACATTCATCAGGAATTAAACATGAGAAAAAAAAACTTAAAATTCAATGGTTTTGAATTTTTTTTTTTAGAATTTTGTTCACATATTTGTCACAGATAAAAACACTCTGAGAATTACCCAACTTCTCTTTGTTTTTGACTTGCTAACTAACTTAAAATTTAACAACGCGAAATGAATGTAACTGCGCAATCGGTATGGAATAACTGTCTGGAATTTATAAAGGATAATATTCAACCGCAAGCATATAAAACTTGGTTTGAACCAATTGTAGCAGTGAAACTCACAGAGAACGCTCTGAGTATTCAAGTGCCTAGTAAATTTTTCTACGAATGGCTTGAAGAACACTATGTTAAAATCTTAAAAGTTGCTCTTACTAAAGAACTTGGGGAAGCTGCCAAACTTGTTTACATTATTAAAATGGAAAACACCTATGGCAATAAACAACCTTTCACTGAGAGAATTCCGAGTTCAAATAGAAGTTCTGTAAAAGCTCAAGACGTTGATGTACCATTTAACAATAAAAATCCTGAATTAAAAAATCCGTTTATAATTCCAGGAATAAGAAATGTAAAAATTGAATCTCAACTAAATCCAAGTTACAATTTTGAAAATTTCTTAGAAGGTGACTCTAACCGTTTAGCAAGAAATGCAGGAATTGCAGTTGCCAATAAGCCTGGTGGTACCTCATTTAACCCATTACTTATTTTTGGTGGTGTTGGCTTAGGAAAAACACACTTAGCACATGCAATTGGTGTAGATATTAAAGACAAGTATCCTGAAAAAACAGTTCTTTATATTTCGGCAGAAAAATTCACACAACAATATATAGACTCAGTAAAAAAGAATAATAGAAATGATTTTATTCATTTTTATCAAATTATTGATGTATTAATTATTGATGACGTACAATTTTTATCAGGAAAATCAGGAACTCAAGATGTGTTCTTCCACATTTTTAATCATTTGCATCAAAACGGAAAACAGGTAATTTTAACAAGTGATAAGGCTCCTGTTGATATGCAAGATATTGAACAACGTTTGCTGTCAAGATTTAAATGGGGACTTTCGGCAGAACTTCAAAATCCTGATTTTGAAACTAGGGTGTCTATCCTGAAGAACAAATTGTATCGTGATGGTGTAGAAATGGATGATGATGTGATTGATTTTGTTGCCAAAAACATAAAAACCAACGTCAGAGAACTTGAAGGTGCTATCATTTCACTCATTGCTCAGTCCTCTTTCAATAAAAAAGAAATTACAATTAGTCTTGCAAAAGATATCGTTGAGAAGTTCGTAAAAAACACAAAACGAGAAGTTTCTATAGATTATATACAAAAAGTAGTGTCAGATTATTTCCAAATGGATGTTGACACTTTACAATCTAAAACTAGAAAACGTCACATTGTGCAAGCTAGGCAATTGGCCATGTTTTTTGCTAAAAAATTCACCAAAGCATCCTTAGCCAGCATAGGTTCTCAAATTGGAAAACGTGATCACGCCACTGTTCTTCATGCATGCAAAACTGTAGACAACTTATCTTCAACCGATAAACAGTTTAGAAAGTATGTTGAAGACCTTACCAAAAAGCTATCCATTTAACTACTTTCAGTAATGAGAATTTTAATGGTCTGCTTGGGAAATATCTGTCGCTCACCATTAGCAGAAGGTATTTTAAAATCTAAACTTCCACAAGATTCCTTTTCTGTAGATTCCGCTGGAACAAGTAATTATCATATTAATGAATTGCCTGACAGACGATCAATTGATGTAGCCAAAAAGCATCATATTGATATTACCAATCAACGAGGCAGACAGTTTACACCTGAAGATTTTGATGAATTTGATCTTATCTACGCTATGGATAGCTCAAATTATAAAAATATTATAAAATTAGCCAGAACACCGGAAGACATGGCTAAGGTTAAATTCATTTTAGATGAAATTCAAAACTTTAACTTAAAAGATGTTCCAGATCCATATTATGGAGGCGTTAACGGCTTTGAACATGTCTATCAAATGCTAGATTTAGCTTGTCAAAACATAGCTCAAAAAATAACTTCGAATCAGAGGTAATTCTCTCACCATCTACAAGTTATATTTTTTTTGTATTTTTCACATATCGTTACCCAAAAAATCTAATAAAATGAAAAAGATATACCTACTTACTTTTTGTCTGCTTTTTTCCCTAAACATTATCGCACAATTAGATATCGCTATAGAAAGTTTTGGCTCAGGCTTTATAAAACCTGTTGGCATCAAAAATGCAGGAGACAGTAGATTATTTATAGTAGAGCAAGATGGTTATATTCAAATATTAAATAGCGATGGCTCAAAAAACGCGACTCCTTTTTTAGATATTGATAACCTAGTAGTTGAAACAAACAATGACGAAAGAGGTCTTTTAGGCTTAGCTTTTCATCCAAATTACAATGTTAACGGTTACTTCTATGTCAATTATATCAGTCTCGCAGGAGACACTGTTATCTCAAGGTTTTCAGTGAGTGCTAACCCTAATATTGCCGATAATACTTCAGAATTAATTATTTTATCCTATTCACAGCCAAATGTCAATCACAATGGAGGTGATTTAGCTTTTGGAAGCGATGGTTATTTATATATTAGCTCAGGTGATGGTGGAGGTGCTGGTGATCCAGATGATAATTCTCAAGATTTAAGCAATTTATGGGGTAAGATTTTAAGAATTGATATTGACAACACTTCTGGCGGCAATAATTATGCGATTCCATTAGATAATCCCTTTGTTTCTAATGGTGCTGCAGCAGATGAAATTTGGGTCTATGGCTTGAGAAATCCATGGAAATTTTCATTTGATAGTTTAAACGGTAATTTATGGATTGGTGATGTTGGTCAAGATATTAATGAAGAGATAAATATGATAAGTGGCTCATCGTCTGGAAACAATTTTGGTTGGCGCTGTTATGAAGGCACATCCGAATTTAATCTTACAAATTGCCCAGTAATCAATACTTTAACATT
>CAZRDG010000038.1:0-12549 GCA_964598775.1 uncultured Lacinutrix sp. | reverse complement strand
CTTGATGAACCGCATTGATTTCTTCTGGATGGTGAGCATAATCATCAATAAAAACCAATTCATCAGTTTTAATTTGATAGGTAAATCTTCGTTTGACGCCTTTGTAAGATGCTAATGCACTGGCAAGCCTGATTGGAGAGCAACCAAATTCTACAGCCATTGCCAGCGCTATTAATGCATTCGACAAATTATGTCTACCAGGTAGGTTAAATTTTAAATTTTGAATATTTTGATTAGGTGTTTGCACATCAAACACATAAGTTCCGTTTACTATTCTTATGTTTTTTGCAATATAATCTGCATCATCTTCAATTGCATAAGTGATACCCTCTAAAGGCAATCCTTTTTTAATAAAAAGTTTTCCGTTTGGTTTTAATTTTTTACTAAAAGCAACGAACGATTCTTTTAAATGTTCTGCACTGCCATAAATATCAAGATGATCAGCATCCATTGATGTAATGCAAGCGTAATCTGGAGATAAGGTTAAAAATGAACGATCAAATTCATCAGCCTCAACCACAGACACTTTATTTCCATTCTGGATTAAGTTTGAATTATAGTTTTCAGAAATTCCACCTAAAAAGGCTGTCATTTCAACATTACATTCATTTAACAGATGACCCAAAATACTTGTTGTGGTTGTTTTACCATGTGTTCCAGCAACAGCCAAACAAATGGTGTTTTGAGTTATTAACCCAAGCACTTCTGATCTTTTCAACACCTTATGATCATGTGATAAAAAGTAGTTTAACTCACTATGATTTTTTGGAATCGCAGGAGTATAAACGACTAAAGTTTCTTGATTATTCAAGTATTGCGCAGAAATATCAGTATGATCATCTATAAAATGAATCCTTGCTCCCATTGCTTCAAGAGCATCTGTAATCTCAGTTTTAGTTTTATCATAACCAGCGACATTTTTATTGGCTGCCATAAAGTAACGAGCCAAAGCGCTCATCCCAATGCCTCCAATACCTATAAAATAGACGTTATGTATCTGGTTTAAATTCAAATCTCTAATAATTTTTCAACCTCATCTGCAATATCTTTCGTTGCATTGACTAAGGCTAGTTTTTTTATGTTCTTACTTAATAATTCTTGTCGTTCTTTCGAGCTGTTTAACAAGGCAAACTTGTTTTCAAAATCAACATCTAAATCTTCTTCTTTAATCAAAATAGCTCCATCTTTTTCAACTACTGCATTTGCATTTTTAGTTTGATGGTTTTCTGCGACATTTGGTGATGGAATAAAAATAACTGGCTTACCAACAATACATAACTCAGAAACAGAACCTGCTCCAGCTCTAGATATAATTATATCTGCAGCCGCATAAGCCATATCCATTCTGTTTAAAAAGGCATGCACTTGAATATCTTTAACATCACCATTAATTTTATAATCTTGATAATAAAGCTTCCCACATTGCCATATTATCTGTACGTTCTGTTCTTGAAAAAAGTCAAGTTTTTTCACAATCAGTTCATTAATTCTCCGAGCACCTAAGCTTCCACCTAATACAAGTAATGTCACCTTGTTATGTTTGAGTTGGAAAAAGTCTTTAGCTTCAATTGATTTATCTTCTAAACTCAATAAATCTTGTCTAACTGGATTCCCAGTTTTTATGATTTTGTCAGATGGAAAAAATCGTTCAAGACCATCATAAGCCACACAAATTTTATTAGCCTTCTTCCCTAAAAATCTATTGGTTATTCCAGGGTATGAGTTTTGCTCCTGAATTAAACTAGGTATGCCTTTTGAAGTCGCCATTTGTAATAATGGACCACTAGCAAAACCTCCCGTTCCAATGGCTACATCAGGTTTAAATTCCTTTAATATTTTACGTGATCTGAGTAAACTAATGATTAACTTAAAAGGAAACGATAGGTTTTTTAGTGTTAGTTTTCTTTGTATTCCAGAAATCCATAAGCCTTCAATATTATAACCAGCTTGAGGCACTTTTTCCATTTCCATTTTATTCTTTGCACCTACAAATAAAAACTCCGAATTTGGGTAGCGCAATTTCAATTCATTAGCAATAGAAATTGCTGGATAAATATGACCTCCTGTTCCTCCTCCGGACAAAATGATTCTATATTGTTTTGTTTCTTCCAATTCTTAAATCGTTTCACTTAGTATTTCAAGTGGATTATCTTCATAATCTTCTTGTAATTTTATTTCTTCTCTTTTTGCACTTACACTTAAAATAATTCCTATTGCAAGGCATGTCATCCATATGGATGTTCCTCCACTACTTATAAGTGGCAAGGTTTGTCCTGTAACTGGAAATAATTCTACGGCAACAGCCATATTTATTAAGGCTTGAAACACAATTGGCAAACCTACACCAACAACTAAAAGTTTTCCAAAAACTGTATCTGCTTTTTGAGAGACAATAACAATTCTAAACAGCAACCATAAATACAACATCAGCAAGAAAAGCCCTCCAGCTAACCCATATTCTTCAACTATAATGGCGAAAATAAAATCTGATGAAGATTGAGGTAAAAAGTTTTTCTGAATACTTTTTCCTGGTCCAACGCCTTGTATTCCACCTGATGCTATTGCAATTTTTGCCTTCTCTATTTGATAATCTGCTTCAGTATCTTCACCATTAGAAAAATTCTCTATTCTACTCATCCAAGTGTCTACACGATTTGGCATTGCATCAGGAAAAGCTTTAGCCGTAAGAATAAATAAGGTTAACACAATTAAACCTGAACCAACAATTATAGCTAAATAACGCAAAGGATATCCTCCTAAAAAGGTAAGAACGATAACCATAGTAAAAATTATAGCTGTTGTTGAAAAATTGGCTGGAAGAATTAGAACTAGCACAAAGAAAACAGGTATCCATAAAGGCAATATAGTTTCTTTAAATGTTACTTTTTTGTCTTGAATTTTGGACAAATATCGAGCCACATACACCATTAAAACTACTGAAGCCAATGTTGATGGTTGAAATGTAAAACCAACTAAAGGCACTCGAATCCAGCGCTTGGCATTGGTAGCACTTTCGGCAACATCAGGTTGCAACATCGTAACAGCTAAAAGTACCAATACTACAGGGATCATTATCATTGAAAGACCTCTAAAATATCTGTATGGTATTTTATGAACTCCATAAATGATAGCAAAACCCAAAAACAAATGAAGAAAATGTTTTACAAAATAATTAAACGTATCACCATCTCCACTTACATAAGCCAAGTTACTTGCAGCACTATATACAGGCAAAAACGAAAATATAGCCAATAGTGCAGCTATGGCCCAAATTAATCTATCTCCTTTTATGTTACTGAATAGTGTTTGCACTTCCCTTTTATAAGTTTCTTACTGCCTCTTTAAATTGTCTCCCTCTGTCTTCGTAGTTTTCAAATAGGTCAAAACTTGCACATGCTGGTGACAAGAGCACGTTATCTCCTGCTTCAGCAATTTTGTAAGCAATCTTAACTGCCTCACTCATAAATTGAGTTTCAACAATTATATCTACCATGTTTCCGAAGTTTTCGAATAACTTTTTGTTATCTACTCCAAGACAAATAATGGCCTTTACATTTTTGTTTACGAAAGGAAATAAGGATTCATAATTATTCCCTTTATCTTGACCGCCGACAATCCAAACGGTTGGCGCCTCCATGCTTTCTAAAGCATAATAGGTTGCATTGACGTTGGTTGCTTTTGAATCGTTTATGTATTGTACTTTGTTAATACGAAGTACTTGTTCTAAACGATGTTCTGCACCTTGAAAATTTTCAAGACTTTCTCGAATTGTGTTTTTCCTAATACGCAGTAATTGCGCGACAGTTGAAGCTGCCATCGCATTTTTAATATTGTGTTTTCCCTCTAGTGCTAAATTTGCTGTTGGCATAATTATTTGGCTATTATCAATGTTTATTACTATGTTTTTATGGTCTAAAAAAGTTCCTTGATCCAATTTCTGTGTTAATGAAAAAGGTATTAATGTTGATTGAATTGAATGTTGTTTTAAATAAGCCTCTATGACCTCATCATCAGCATCATAAATCAGATAATCATCTTTTGTTTGATTCATCGCAATTCTGAATTTTGATGCTATGTAATTTTCAAACTTATAGTCATATCTATCTAAATGATCTGGTGTGATATTGGTAATAACAGCTATTTCTGGTTTGAAGTTTACAATGCCATCCAACTGAAAACTGCTCAACTCCAAAACGTAATGTTCAACATTGGTTTCAGCGACCTGTTTTGCAAAACTGTCACCAATATTTCCTGCTATTCCAACATTTAATCCAGCTTCTTTTAAAATATGATGCGTTAACATGGTTGTGGTTGTTTTACCATTGCTTCCTGTAATTCCAATGATATTTGCATCAGTGTACTGCGACGCAAATTCAATTTCAGAAATCACTGAAATACCTTTTGAAACAAGTTGTTTTACAACATCAACTTTATCAGGTATTCCAGGGCTTTTTACCACAACATCTGCATTTAGTATTTTATCTAAAGAATGCAGTTTTTCTTCCCATTCAATCTCATTATGTAAAAGAACTTCTTTATATTTTTTCTTTATTTCTCCTTTATCAGACACAAACACTTCAAAGTTTTTTTGTCTTCCTAAAAGCGCTGTACCAACTCCACTCTCTCCACCTCCAAGAATGACTAATCTTTTCATCTATCTAATTTTCAATGTAACGATAGAAATGATTGCCAACAGAATACCAACAATCCAAAATCGTGTTACAATTTTACTTTCGTGATATCCTGACTTTTGAAAATGATGATGCAATGGTGACATCTTAAAAATGCGTCGTCCTTCACCATACTTCTTTCTTGTATATTTAAAGTAGCTCACCTGCATGACTACAGATAAATTTTCTGCTAAGAAAATGCCGCACAACACAGGAATTAACCACTCTTTTCTCACGGCAATTGCAATTACAGCAATGATTCCTCCTATGGTTAAACTTCCAGTGTCTCCCATAAATACTTGCGCTGGATAGGTATTGTACCACAAAAATCCAATAAGCGCTCCAACAAAAGCTGCAATATAAATTGTGATTTCCTCTACGCGAGGTATGTACATGATATTGAGATAATCTGAAAAGATAATGTTACCAGAAACCCAAGCAAAAATCCCCAAAGTGAGCACTATAATTGCTGAAGTTCCAGCGGCCAATCCATCGATTCCATCTGTGAGATTGGCTCCATTTGAAACTGCTGTAATAATGAAAATAGCTACTAGAATAAATATAATCCAAGAGTATTTTTGCAGATCAGGACTTATCCAAGTTATCAGACTTGAGTAATCAAATTCATTCCCTTTTACAAATGGAATAGTAGTTTTGGTAGATTTAGCTTCCTCTTTAAAAAGTTTTGCAGGAGCAATATTTGGATTTTCTGCCAATAATTCTTGTTGTTGAGCAATTGGTAGTTTTTCTTTAATGGTAACATCATCACTAAAATATAAGGTAGCACCAACAATAATTCCCAATCCTACTTGTCCTAAAACTTTAAATCTTCCTTTTAAACCTTCTTTATTTTGTTTGAATTTTTTTATGTAATCATCAATAAACCCGATAATTCCCATCCAAATGGTAGTAATTAAAAGCAAAATGATGTAAATATTCTCAAGTTTAGCTAGTAAGATTACAGGAATCAAGGTTGCGAGAATAATAATTAATCCACCCATTGTTGGTGTCCCTGCCTTTTCGGCCTGACCTTCCAAACCAAGATCTCTAACGGTTTCTCCTACTTGCTTTCTTTGTAAAAATTTAATGATGCGTTTTCCATAAATGGTTGAAATAAGCAATGACAATATTATAGCAATAGCAGCTCTAAAGGTGATGAACCCAAATAAGGAAGCTCCAGGAATTTGGAATTGTTTTTCTAAATATTCAAATAAATAATAGAGCATACTACTTTTGTAATTGTTTTAAAAATTCTTCTAATATTTTATAGTCATCAAAATCAATACGTTTTCCATTAATTTCTTGATAGGTTTCGTGACCTTTTCCAGCGACCAAAATGATATCATTAGGTTGAGCCAATTGACACGCTGTTTTAATCGCTTGTTTTCGATCTACAATGGACAATGTTTTCTTAAAATGTTGTGGTTCAACGCCTGCCTCCATATCCTCAATAATTTGTTCTGGTTCTTCAGAACGAGGATTATCACTTGTAAATATCACTTTTGTACTTAAGGCCGAGGCAATATTTGCCATTTTTGGACGCTTAGTTTTATCTCTGTCTCCACCACAACCGACTACTGTAATTAAATTTTCGTTTTGAGTCCGAATGGTATTAATGGTTTCCAACACATTTTTAAGTGCATCTGGAGTATGTGCATAATCAACTATTGCAGTAATATCATTGGCAATCAGGTATTGGAATCTTCCACTTACACTTTCTAATTCACTTAAAAGCCTTAATATTTCTACACTTTCTAAACCTAATAAATCTGCAGCTCCATATATAGCCAATACATTGTAAGCATTGAAGTTCCCAATAAGTTTTGACCAAAGTTCATTATCATTAATCTTTAGAAGTAAACCGTTTAATTGATTCTCTAAAATTTGAGCTCTATAATCTGCGTAGGTTTTTAATGCATACGTGTATTTTTTTGAAGCTGTATTTTGCAGCATAAACAAACCGTTCTTGTCATCAACATTCACTAAAGAAAATGCTGTGCGAGGCAATTCGTCAAAAAATGCTTTTTTTACATCACGATATTCTGAAAAGGTTTCGTGGTAATCCAAATGGTCATGGCTCAGATTGGTAAAAATACCTCCTGCAAAAAGCAGTCCTTCAGTTCGTTTTTGATGAATCCCATGAGAGCTTACTTCCATAAAACAGAACTCTACACCATGATCATTCATTTCACTCAAATACTTATTGATAGTCAATGAATCAGGCGTTGTATGTGTTGCTTTATATTCAACATCATCCACCAATATTTTAACCGTTGACAGCAATCCAACTTTATAACCAGCTTTTTTGAACAATGTATATAATAAAGTCGCTATTGTAGTCTTTCCATTAGTTCCCGTGACACCAACTAATTTTAAATTTTCCGAAGGAGAGTCATAAAAATTAGAGGCCATGATTGCTAAAGCGCTGTTGGAATTTTCAACTTGAACATAAGTAATTCCGTCTTCTAATTTATTAGGAAGTTGCTCCACTATAATTGCAATAGCTCCATTTTTTATTGCAACATCAATAAAATCGTGTCCATCTACAACTTGTCCTTTTATCGCAACAAACACATCGCTTTTTTGAATTTTTCTTGAATCAAATTGAATTGTATTAATAGCTACACTTGTATTGCCAACTACAGCCTCAAGTGTTACTTTATACAATATGTTTTTCAATTCGATCATGATAATTCTAAGACAATAGTTTGTTTTGAGCTTAACTTTGTTCCTTTAGCTACAGACTGTTTTTTCACTTTCCCATTGCCAATTATTTTGACTTTCATTCCAATATTCTCCAATAAAGTGATGGCATCCATTGCTGGCATTCCACTTAAATCAGGCATAATGGTTTTGTATTTTTGAGCAGTATCAAAATAGTTTTCGTAATTGGATTTAATCGCTAAATCTTGTGTTTCCAAGTCACTGATTTCATCAATGATTGGTGTATCAGTATATATTTTATGAGCTATTTTTTTGAATACAGGACCAGAAACATCAGCACCATAATACCCTACACTTTTATCTGGCTCGTGTATTACTACAATGCATGAGTATTTAGGGTTTTCAGCTGGAAAATAGCCAACAAAAGATGAGATGTAATTAAGCTTTTCTTTGTCTCTGTAATCTTTCTGGCATGTTCCTGTTTTACCAGCCATAGAAAAATTTTCAGAGTACAAACCATTTCCTGTTCCATGGTCTTTTTCAACGACATTCTTAAGTAGTTTCTGCAATTTTGAAACCGTCTCAGGCGAACAAATTTTAGGGTTTATGACTTCTTTGTCAAACGATTCAATGGTATTACCAAACTCCTTCACCTCTCTTAAAAATCGAGGTTTTACCATTTCACCATTATTAGCAACGGCATTGTAAAATGTTAAGGTTTGAAGTGGTGTAAACGAGACACCATAACCATAAGCCATCCATTCAAGTGCAATTCCACTCCAACGATTGTTTTTAATTCTTGGATCTGGAATGATAGGTTTGCCCTCTCCAATAATTGGTAAATCGAGTTTATTCTGAAGGTTCATTTCGTACAATCCATCAACAAACTTTTTAGGATTATCCTTGTAGCTATTGTGAATAGCCTTTACAATTCCAGTGTTTGATGAAACTTCAAATGCTTTAGCCACAGTTATTTTACCATAACCTCCATTTTTGGAATCCCTAACTTTCTTACCATAATAGGTTAATATTCCATTTTCTGTATCAACCACTGTCGAGGTGTCAATAACCTTGTCTTCCAAAGCAACAGCTAAAGCCATTAATTTAAACGTTGAACCTGGTTCGTGAGATTCGCCTACAGCATAATTAAGTCGCTCGTAGTATTTACCTTCTTGATTTCGTCCAAGATTTGAAATGGCTTTAATCTCACCAGTTTTAGTTTCCATTACAACCACTGTACCATGATCTGCCTTGTATTTTTCCAGCTGCTCTAACAACGCATGATGCGCTATATCTTGAATATTGACATCAATAGTTGTGAAAAGATCATATCCATCTTTTGGTTCAATTTGATCATAATCTTCAATAGGCTTCCATTGACCTTTACCTATTTTTTGCTTTAAGCGTCTTCCGTCTGTACCTCTAAGATATTGTTGTCCAAAAGCTCCTTCAATTCCTGCTCGTGTTACATTTTCATTTTCATCAAATCGCTCATAACCAATTGAACGTTGAGCGATTTCGCCCATTGGATGCTCTCTTTTTGTTTTTTGCTCAACGATCAATCCACCTTTAAAAGCTCCCATTTTTAGTAAAGGAAAATTTCTAATTCTCAAATAGTTTGAATAACCAAGATTTCTTCCAATTAAAAAATATCTGTTTTTATTAGCACGTGCTTTTCTTAACTCCTTCTCATAGTAGCTTGATGTTTTGCCATGAAATTTCGCTAATGAATCTGAAAGTGGCTTAATATACTTTTCAAAGTTTTTTGCAGAAGGAGTAATGGCATCAAATCGAATATCATATTTAGGAACAGATGTTGCTAACAGATTCCCTCCAGCAGAGTAAACATTACCTCTATTTGCAGGAATGATTACGTTTTGAATGGTTCTTTGCTCAGCCAAACCTCTATATTCATTGCCATGAATAAATTGGATGTTTACCAATTTAACCACAACAAGAACTGCGAAGATGAACATACATCCAGCAACAAAATACAATCGGTTTAATATGTTCTTCTCGTTTATCGCCAAGACTGAACTTTAATTTTTAGATTTAACTTTTATCTTTTTAGGCGGCACCTCAGATGGCGCCAATCCTTTTTCAAACAATTTCCTTCTTATTGAGGATTCTTTTTTAAGTTCCATTAATTTTTTTCGTCCTTCAACAAAAGCTGATCTTAATTCCTTAACCTCTTCTTTAAGACTTGCTATTTCGTATACTTTTCTATCTGCACTATGTGAGCTTGCAATCATAATTACAGCGAGTGCTGATAAAAACAGAATTAATCTCCAATTCTTAAACGAATCGTCGCTGATTAAAAAAGTTCCTCTTAAAACGCTATAAATACTTTTTTTCACTTTTTACAATTTTTCAGCTATCCTTAATTTTGCACTTCTTGCTCTATTATTTAACTGAATTTCCTCCTGACTTGGTACAATGAGATTCCCAATTTTTTTTAAAGGAACACTAACATTACCAAATACATCCTTTTCAGGTTCACCTTCAAACATTCCACTTCTAATAAATCGTTTCACTAATCTATCCTCTAGCGAGTGATAGGAAATAAAACTCAATCGACCTCCTTTTTTGAGTATTTCAGGTGTTTGTAATAAAAACTCCTTTAATGCCTCTATTTCCTGATTAACCTCTATTCGGATAGCTTGGTAGATTTGGGCCAAAATTTTATTCTCCTTTCTAGGTGGTAAATATTTTTTTAAAACACTTTTAAGCTGTTCTGATGTAATTATTTGATTCTCTTTTCGCTCTGCCACAATTGTTCTTGCTAAAGCTGGTGCATTACGAAGTTCACCATATTGCCAAAACACTTGTCGTAATTGCTCTTCATCATATTCATTAATGACGTGAAACGCCGACAGCTGTTCTTGCTGATTCATTCTCATATCGAGGTTAGATTCAAATCGAGTTGAAAATCCTCTCTCAGGAATATCAAATTGATGTGATGACACACCAAAATCAGCAAGAATACCGTCAATTGACATTACGCCATGGAATTTCAGGAAACGTTTTACGTATCTGAAATTTTCATTTATTAGCGTAAATCTGCTATCATCAATTCTATTTAAAAGAGCGTCTTGATCTTGATCAAATGCTATTAATCGTCCATCTTTACCAAGTCTTTTTAATATTTCCTTGCTATGGCCTCCACCTCCAAAAGTGACGTCGACATAAGTGCCATTTTCAATAATGTTTAAACCATCAACCGTTTCCTTTAATAATACTGGATTATGATATTGCTGCATCGTCATCATCTTGTCCCATTACGTCTTCAGCTAAATCTGCAAAATCCATTGCAGCATCATCTATTGCTTTCTCATAGTTATCCTTGTCCCAAATTTCAACAATGTTAACTGCTGAAGAAACCACTAATTCTTTTGAAATGCCTGCAAAAGCAATCAGGTCTTTTGGTATCAGTAATCTACCAGACGCATCTAATTCTACAACCTTAACTCCAGCGGTAAATCGTCTGATGAAATCATTATTCTTCTTCTTAAAACGATTTAGCTTGTTTACTTTTTGCATTAAACTTTCCCACTCACTCATTGGATAGAGCTCCAAACAGGGCTGGAATACCGCTCGTTTTAACACAAAACCATTCTGCATTACAGGAGCCAACTGCTTCTTTAAAGCAGACGGAAACATAAGCCTTCCCTTAGCATCTGCCTTACATTCGTATGTTCCTATTAATGAATTCAAGGTATTCTGGTTTTGATATATAAGTTTCAAATCTAAAAAAATTTTACCACAATTTACCACAATTTACCACATTGTTAATAAAATTCTACAAAAAGTGCATTTTATCGACAAAGCCCATGTTAAAATTTCAATTGAATTGTGCTAATCAAAGGATTAGCATAGAATGATTTTAATATCGATTTGGTCTTTATTTTTGTTAATAGTCATTCTTTATGTTAAATAAATTTATGTAGATTTGCCTTTGACCAGAATTGACAACTATTAATGGCGCATAGATTAAAAAAAGAAAAAAATTACAGTTACATTGAGGTAGGAGAAGGCACTCCAATTATTATTCTTCATGGTCTCATGGGAGGCTTAAGTAATTTTAGTGCTGTGACCGATTTTTTTAGTAAAAATGGTTATAAAGTTGTAATTCCGGAATTACCTATTTACACCATGTCTTTACTTAAAACCAATGTAAAAAGCTTTGCCAAATACTTGCATGATTTTATTGAATTTAAAGGCTATGATGAAGTTATTCTTCTAGGAAATTCACTTGGAGGACATATAGGATTATACCATACCAAAATGTTCCATGAAAAGATCAAAGCACTAGTTATTACCGGAAGTTCTGGGCTTTATGAAAGTGCTATGGGAAGTGGTTATACTAAGAGAAGTGATTATGAAGTGATTAAGAAAAAAGCACAAGATGTTTTTTATGATCCAGCAGTAGCCACTAAAGAAATTGTAGATGAGGTTTATGCTACAGTAAACGACCGAAATAAATTGATAAAAACTTTAGCTATTGCCAAAAGCGCTATTAGACATAATATGGCTAAAGATTTACCAAAAATGCATACACCAACATGCGTGATTTGGGGAAAAAATGATAATGTAACTCCTCCAAATGTAGCTGATGAATTTCACCAACTATTACCTGATTCAGATTTATTTTGGATTGACAAATGTGGACATGCAGCCATGATGGAGCATCCTGAACAATTCAATGCTATACTCCACAAGTGGTTATTGGATAGAGGTTTTTAAGAATTAAATATTTTCGCCTTCGCGAAAAGAAATCATGCAAATAAAATCAGCTGAATTTGTTGTAAGTAATCAAGACGTTGATAAATGTCCAAAAAATCATATTCCAGAATATGCTTTTATTGGACGTAGTAATGTTGGTAAATCGTCTTTAATTAACATGCTTACCAATAGAAAAAATCTAGCAAAAACATCTGGAAGACCAGGAAAAACTCAACTTATCAATCACTTTATAATCAATAGTAATTGGTACTTAGTAGATTTACCTGGTTACGGTTATGCAAGGGTTTCAAAATCATCAAAAAACACCTTTCAGAAATTCATTACAGCATACTTTGAACAAAGACAACAATTGGTATGTGCCTTTGTATTGGTTGATATTCGCCACCAACCTCAGCCTATCGATTTAAATTTTATGGGTTAATTCGAACTTGATTATTAAATTACCTTAGAATAAATCAATGATTGTTTAGCC
>CAZRDG010000037.1:0-12657 GCA_964598775.1 uncultured Lacinutrix sp. | reverse complement strand
GTATAACCAACTCCAGCTCCAGCATCTGAAGTAGTCACAACGGATGGTAGGTAATTTAAAAGAATTGGTAAATCTTGACCAAGGTTGCGTTTTTCAAGTTGTTCTTTGGTTACGTTTGTATGTGTTATTGGTGATGTTGCATTAACACGAATTGCTTTAACTAAGACTTCGTCTAATGTTTCGGTTTTAGTTGAATCTTGTTGTGCTTCTTGTGAATAAGTGCTGACAGTTAATGTCAACGATGCTAGAAATGCGAATAAATTTTTAATTCTGATAAAATTATTTAGAAAGCCAGAATTGAATCTCCTATTGGAATAATTGATCTTTGAAACATTAATTCTTTTTAAAGTCGATTTCATTACGATTAAAACTATAATCGAATAAAAAGAGGTAATTATTCTTTAATTGTTATTAATTTGATTTGATAAATATTCGTAAAAATATAATATCTAAATAGCGATTATCGCCTTCCTTAGCAGCATTACCTGCTCAGGTTCAATGGGTATGATCTCAGCCGTTTTTTGGCACCCCTTTTTTGAGAACGAAGCAAAGATAGAAATGAAATATGAATTACAAATTATATATCACAATTATTTTATTCAATTTCTGGTGGTTTTCTATTGGCTTTCTTTTGAGAGGCTTGTTTCTTATTTTTTAATCGTTTCCGTTTTACGGCTTTAGGTGTTTTAGTCGGAATACGCTCTTTTTGAACGATTAAAGCTTCTTTGATAATCTCTAAAAATCGTTCTTTTACTAGTTGTTTGTTTTTGAGTTGGCTTCTGGATTCGTCACATTGCAGAACTAAGATATTGTTCTTTGTTAATCTGGTATTTAAGTTCTCTATTAACAAGGTTTTTTCTTCATCATCCAATCCATTTGATGCGTTGACATCAAATTGAAGTTCAATTTTTGTGGATACTTTGTTAACGTTTTGACCTCCACTTCCTGAACTTCTAATGGCTTTTAAAGTGACTTCTGATATGAGTAGTTCTACATCCAAATTAAGTGAGTTGATGTGCAGGTTTTAATAAATCATTGACCGTTTTTACTGGGTTGAAAGTTAGCAATGGCACCTCAACAAAAATAGAGTTCCAGTTTGCCATAGCACCATTCCACAGTCCTGGCAATTCTAATGCTTTTAAATGCTTACCTGATTTCGTTTTTTCAGATATAAAAGCAGTTTTAAAATCTATAAATTTTGTTAAGTCAAAAGATTCACCTAAATAATTTTTAGTCCCACAAACTAAATCTACAGGATTGAAGTGGGTCGCATTTTTCATGATTTCTTTTTGTCGTTTACTACCTTTGTCTACTTGTGCAGACTCAACTATTTGAAGTGAAATGGTGCCACTTTGGTCTTTTACCCAAAAGGGTCCTCCTCCTGGTTCTCCTTCATTTTTAACCATACCACAAACTCTAATTGGTCTATTTAGTTTGTCTTTTAAGTACTTTATTTGATGCTTAGGTGAGTATTTTTCAAATTCATTGCTAATAGACACATTGAGCTTATTTGCCACAAAATTGGTAGTTTCAATAAGCTCAGATTCTGAAATTTGATTTTTAGCCAATTGTTTCAGATAATGAAAAGCTTTTTCTTGAATTTCAAGTAAAATACCAGCGAGCATCATTTTATAATCAGCAACTTCATTTTTATACTTTTTCACCACAACATTATCAATATTTTTTATAAAAATGATATCGGCATCCAGGTCGTTTAAGTTCTGAATCAAAGCTCCATGTCCTGAAGGTCTAAATACCAACTGTTCATTTTCATCCCTAAAAGGCTCATTTTTGTGTGTTACAGCAATGGTGTCTGTTGATTCTTTTTGATATGAAAATGTAATATTAAATTTGGTATTAGTGCGTTCTTCAACGTCTTCTTCGATAAATTTAAATTCTTCATCAAAACGATGATTGTGTTTCTCAGATATGGTAAAATGAATATTTGCCATATTGTTTGATGATGCATAAAGTGCCGCTTCAAATAAATGTTCTTCAAAAGCTGTCGATACATTGTTTTTATATCTATGAAAAGGCAACAATCCTTTTGGGTAGAAAGCCAAATTGAGCTGAGTCTCCTCAAGCATAGTTTTTATAAATTCAACACGCTGTAAATCATAACTTAAATCATTAAAATTTGACACATTTTTGTGTACTTTATGAATCACTTGTTCAAAAAATGGTAACTTTTCAAGTCCAATCAAAAACACAGATAAATCTTTATCTTTATTTTTATTGATGTATGCATTTATACTTTCTTTTTCAGGCTTATAATCAGCTAAAAACTGAAACAAAAACTGAAACATTCTTGTTGCAGCACCTGATGCTGGAACGAACTTTAAAAGAGAAATACTATCTCGCTTATCCTGAAATATTTTTATATATGCTTCTTTTTCAGCTGTATTAAGTTTCACAACACCTGAACCAATTGTTGCTGCAGCTTTTAAATTCAAAAACGGTAAGCCAGCCTTAAATAAATCAATTTGTGCCTGAACTTGATTAATAGTAAGTCCTTTAGCTTCTATTTGTTGTGTGTCTTTTTTTGTAAAGTTCAATTTCTATTATTTATTAATTTATCAATATGATTTACAGCTGTTTCTAATCTCTCTTTTTTGCTTCCTTTAAGCAAAACATAAGGTCTTTGGCACTTAATTAATGCCTCTTCAAAAGCCCTGAACATTCGTTGACGTTCATTGGGTTTGTCTCGCAAATCGTCAGCCTCCCAAGGCACATCAATATAAGTTAAAAAATACAACTCATAAATATTTTGTAATGCGTATTTTTCAATAATTGGATCACAAGTTCCAAGATAATAAGCTTCAGAATATACTTTTGTTTCTAGTAAATCGGTATCACAAATAAGCACCGAATTTGTTTTTTGAGCCAATTCATTTTCAAGTTTTATTTGACCTATAGCTATTGGTAACAAATCTTTTGGCTCGCATGTTCTTCGTTCATTGTTCCAAATATCTTGTAAATACTCTCTAGCATATTCAGGCACCCAAACTGAATTGTAATGCCTTGCCAACTGAATAGACAAGGTTGTTTTCCCTGTTGATTCCGGCCCAAATAAAACTACTTTTATGCAGTTTGAAGGTTGTTGTCTAAGCTTTTCTTCCATTGTTTATATGCTTGTATGGCAAGAATTAAAAATATTAAATATTGAATACCTGTGAAACCATAGCCTTTAGCAAAATATAGTGGTATTGATACAATGTTTCCAATAATCCAAAGTGTCCAGTTTTCAATCTTTTTTAATGCCATTAGCCACATGGCCGCAAAAAATATTCCCGTTGTAAATGTATCTAGAAAAGGTGTGGCCATTCTAAAATCATCTATATTACCTGATGTTAAATTTGTGTAGGCAAAGTCTAAACTTTCTGAAAAGCCTAAATGGTTTGGCATCACATTGTAATAACGATATACAAAAATGACAAAAATAGAGGTGAACGCAAAAATGCCAAACGCTTTTATTTTGTCTTTTAAAGTTGTTCTAGATATTGGAATATGATTCTGTTCGTCATCAATTATTTTACTCCACATATACCAGCCAAAAATACTCATTAAGGTATAATAAATATTGATTATTAAGTCCCCATACAAATTCCATTGAGATAGCAAATACACATATATTCCTGTGCTAATTATTCCTGTTGGATAAACTAATATATTTTCTCGTTTTGCAAATACCACGCTTACAACGCCGAAGGTTGCTGCTATAAACTCAAGAATAATATTGAGCGATGTCTCTGTTTTATAAGGTTCAACAAAAAAGTCTATTATCTCGTTCATAGCTTATTAAAAAAAGTTTCGTCTTCTTCAAATGCAGTGCCAATTACTACCATGTCTGCTCCTGCATTGTAAGCTTTATCTAACTGCTCTTTACTTTTAATTCCTCCTCCAACAATTAACGGAATTCCTAAATCTTGTTTTACAACTGAAATTATCTCAGAATTAACTGAATGTGTTGCTCCACTTCCAGCTTCTAGATAAATAAGCCTCAATCCCAATAACTCTCCAGCTTTAGCTGTATCTGAAATCGCTTGAATATGATGTCTCGACATAGGAAGTGTCTTGGTAACTTTTTGAACAGAAGTTTCTTTGCCATTTTCAATCAATATATAACCTGTTGGAATAATCTCAAGACTGGTTTTTCGTAATTTAGAAACGGACTCCACATGCTTCCCTATTAAATAGTCTGGATGTCGCCCTGAAATCAGTGATAAGTACAGTAAAGCATCTGCTTCATTAGTAATTTGATTGACATCTCCAGGGAATAATATAACAGGTAAATGTGTAAAACGCTTTACTTCTGCAACAAGTTTTTCCGTAGCATTCTCAGCTACTGAACTACCACCAATAAAGATATGTGTGACTATAGATTTGTTTACTTTTTCTATAAAGCCAGTCGCCATTTCTATGGCCATTTTATCAGGATCTATTAAAACTGCCAACAATTTTTTCTTTTGAGTAACACATTCAAGTATGTCTTGGTAGAGCTTTTTCATTTAGGCAATAACATAAGCACAAGTAAAATCTTCAAACTCTAAAAACGTTGTGTTATAGCGATATTTTTTGTTTTCAAAGTCTATCCAAGCGACAGTTTCATTATCTTCAATCATAAACGGAATCACTAAAAAATGATCCTTAAAAACCATTCCTGGGGTTGCAAATAACTTGTATAGCGACTCCTTTATACACCAAATAATAGTTAATTCATTAATGTAGTTTTCTGAGTCCTTTTTTAAATAATTAAACTCATAATCAATAAATTTAGGCGCAATTCGTGCTATTTTATCGCGTCGCATTTCAATATCAATTCCAACCTCATCATCACTCACAATAACACCAACAAATAAAAAAGAATGTGTAATAGAAATGCATTTCCCATCTGCTAAATGAGGTTTCCCATTATTGTCATAACATAAATCTAAATCTGTATATCCTAAATCCATTAAAAGGTGTCTTGCACATAAAAAACCACGCTGATGCCATTCGCTTTTCATGCTTAAAACACGATTAGAACTCTCGTGTTTTAAAACCAAACCATCCATCAAGTCGTCAAAGGACTCTGTAATTTTCCAGATTTTAACAGTAGTTTGTGAATTTGGAGTAAAGGTTTTATAAAGTGGCATTTAATAATCTGAAAGTTAATAGTTATCTTTGCAGCGCTAAAGGTTCATTTATGATTTTGGCTAAGCGAATTTAACTATTTTTAAGTTCTAATACCAAAGTTGTGTCCTTTAAAACAAATAGAAAAATATACTTATATGAATACAAAAACAATTCCTTACGTAGCTAACAAAGTTAAAGATATGTCGCTTGCGGCTTGGGGAAGAAAAGAAATTGAATTAGCTGAAGCTGAAATGCCTGGATTAATGAGTCTTCGAGAAGAATATAAAGATTCTCAACCACTTAAAGGAGCTCGTATTGCAGGTTGCTTGCACATGACCATCCAAACAGCAGTTTTAATTGAAACCTTGCAGGCTTTAGGTGCTGAAGTCACTTGGAGTTCTTGTAATATTTTCTCAACTCAAGATCAAGCTGCTGCTGCAATTGCTGCTGCTGGAACTTCAGTGTATGCTTGGAAAGATATGACAGAAGAAGAATTTGATTGGTGTATTGAGCAAACCTTATTTTTCGGAGAAGATCGTAAACCTTTAAACATGATTTTAGATGATGGTGGCGATTTAACTAATATGGTTTTAGATAAGTATCCTGAATTGGTTAGCGGTATTAATGGTTTGAGTGAAGAAACAACAACTGGAGTTCATAGACTTTATGAGCGAATGGAGAACGGAACTTTACCAATGCCTGCTATAAACGTTAACGATAGTGTTACAAAATCAAAATTCGATAATAAATACGGTTGTAGAGAAAGTGCAGTTGATGCTATTCGTCGTGCAACAGACGTAATGCTCGCTGGAAAGCGTGTAGTAGTTTGTGGTTATGGTGATGTTGGTAAAGGTACTGCGGCTTCCTTTCAAGGCGCTGGAAGTATTGTTACTGTTACTGAAATTGACCCAATCTGTGCCCTACAGGCTGCAATGGATGGTTTTGAAGTGAAGAAACTAGAAACTGTTGTTGCTAATGCAGATATCGTAATTACAACTACTGGAAATAAAGATATTGTTCGTGCAGAACATTTTGAGGCTATGAAAGACAAAACCATTGTGTGTAACATTGGACATTTTGATAATGAAATTGACATGGCTTGGTTAAACAAAAATCATGGTCACACAAAAGATGTTATTAAACCTCAGGTGGACAAATACAACGTAAACGGAAAAGACGTGATTATTTTGGCGCAAGGTCGTTTGGTGAATTTAGGTTGTGCAACAGGTCACCCAAGTTTTGTAATGAGTAACTCATTTACTAACCAAACATTAGCTCAAATTGAATTATGGACTAATAAGGATGCTTACGAAAACAAAGTTTATATGCTACCAAAACATCTTGATGAAAAAGTAGCTAAACTACATTTAGAAAAGATTGGTGTTGAACTAACTGAACTTAAACAAGACCAAGCTAAGTATATTGGTGTTAACGTTGAAGGCCCTTACAAGCCTGAGTATTATAGATACTAATAAGCTCTGAGACTAAAGGAAAATTATTATATTTTAGAACCCTTACAGAAATGTGAGGGTTTTTATTTTTATTTAATTAGCTTAGAGCATGCTTAATCGAGAACCTGAAAGTTTAATTCTGTATATTAAAAAATTAGAATATTATCTTTCTGCAAAAGACAGAAGCAAAGCTTCTGTCTCAACGTCTGACGTGGCTTGGCAAATAGATCATTCACTTAAAGTGTTTAATTTAGTTTGTGAAACTTTATTGAAATCTAATCCAGAAGACTATAAAAGCAATTTTAATACATGGCGATTGGTATTATTTACTATTGGCTATTTCCCGAGAGGGAAAGTTAAAGCTCCTAAATTTGTAAGGCCTCCAGAAATAATTACAATTGAAGATTTAAAAGAGCAAATACAATTAGCGTATCAAAACATTGAGAGGTTAAAAACTGCAGATAAGAATGCACATTTTAAGCACTTTATTTTTGGAAAACTGCATAAGAAACAAACCGTTAGATTTTTGCAATTGCACACCAATCATCATTTAAAAATTATTAGAGATATCTTAAAATAAAAAACCCTCTCTGTTTCCAGAAAGGGTTCATTTTATATTAAATCATATACTTCTTAGGCCTCAAAAGGCACAACTGAAACATAAGATTTGTTATTTTTCTTTTTCTCAAATTTTACAACGCCATCAATTTTAGCATGTAATGTATGATCTTTTCCAGCGTATACATTTTCACCTGGATTATGTGCAGTACCTCTTTGTCTTACAATGATGTTACCTGCAACAGCAGCTTGACCACCAAAAATCTTAACACCTAATCGTTTCGATTCTGATTCTCTACCGTTTTTCGAACTTCCGACTCCTTTTTTGTGTGCCATTTTATTTCGATTTTATATGATTAAAATTAACTTAAAGCAGCAATTAATTCAGCTTTCTTCATTGAAGAATAACCTGTAATTTCTTTTGCTTTTGCCATTTCTCTTAATTCTGCAACAGTTAAACTGCTTAAATCTTGAGAAGCTTCTGCCTTCTTAGCTGGTTTTGATTCAGCTTTTGGAGCAGCAGCTTTAGGCTCTGCTTTTTTCTCTACTTTAGCTGGTGCAGCTTTTTCAGCTTTTGCAGCTGGTTTAGCTCCTGAAGCTACTATGTTTTCAATTAAGATTTCAGTTAAAGATTGTCTGTGTCCATTTTTTACACGGTAACCTTTACGTCTTTTCTTCTTGAAAACGATTACTTTATCACCTTTAAGGTGCTTTAAGACTTTTGCACTAACTTGTGCTCCGCCTATAGCTGGGGCGCCTACAGTAACTTTGTCACCATCACTTAACAAAAGAACATTATCGAAAGATACTTTCTTTCCTTCTTCTGTTTGCAAACGATGAACAAAGACTTTTTGGTCTTTTTCAACTTTAAATTGTTGCCCTGCTATCTCTACAATTGCGTACATAGCGTAACGTTTATATTAATTAATTTTGTTCAAAAATGAGTGCAAATATACTGCTAATTAATTAATCTGCAAACGATTTATTGAATTTGATTTGTGTAAATTAAGGTATACTAGTTTTTTCTGTTTGCTAAATAAACACCAACAAGTATGAGTAAAGTAGCCAATACTTGCCAATCACTAAATCCTTCACCATCTAAAAGTCCCCAACCAACAGCCACTACAGGCATTAAATAGGTTACAGAAGATGCAAAAACAGGTGTTGCCATTTGCACTAATTTGTTGAACAATACTTTTGCTAAGGCTGTTCCAAATGCAGAAAGAATAACGATATAACCTATTGATGTTATCACAATCGGATTTTTAAACGTTTCTGTCGTAAAAAAATTAGTGAACGTCAAAACTATGAGCGCTGGTAGAATTATAGCCGCAAAATTACCAAAGGCAATACCAAGCGCTTTAACATCCTGAAGATATCGCTTAATAATATTCACATTTAAACCGTAAAATACACCAGAAATCAATACTAATCCAGCATACAAATAATTTTGATCAGGGTTTAATTGAGCTCCACTACCAATTAATAAAGCTGTACCAATAAAGCCAACTATAACACCGAGAATTTGTCGTTGTGTTGATGCTATTTTAAATATAGCAAACCCAAGTAAAACTGTATTTAAAGGCACAAGTGAATTTAATATTGAAGCTATTGAGCTATCAATTTCAGTTTCTGCAAATGCAAATAGAAAAGCAGGGAAAAAAGTACCAACAAAGCCTGAAATTATTAACCATTTCCATTTGTTTTTTGGAATAGATTTTAAGGTATGAAACCCGAAAATGAAAATAAATATGGCTGAAAATACAATTCGTAAAGCACCTAACTGCATAGGAGTTAAGCCTATTAAACCCTTTTTTATGAGTATGAATGAACTTCCCCAAATAAGTGAAAGTACAATTAAAATAAACCACTTTTTATTTCTAAAATGCATGCTAAGTTTTATAAGCTACAAAAGTGGTGATTTTATTAGAATTATATTATTTATTCCACTTAATGGTTTCCATTAAATGTTGAATGTCTCTCTTTAAATAATGTGCCGCTGGTAAAATAGAGTCGTAATTAGGTTTTGCATAAAAATACAAGGAGCCAGTCACAAAATGATTAATGCTATCTGTTACATAAAACTGCGATTGTGAGGCCGCATTACCTCCTACCTCATAGAACATTCCGTAAACCTTATTGATATTGTCAATATAAGGTTGCTCTGTAATAGCATCCGCCTTTTGAGTGTGTTTTTGGGTTATGCTTTGAGCATCTATAAGATATGGCTCAAGATTTTGGGCATCAACCTTTTTATACGTTAAGTAAATAGTGCCTTTTAAAGAAGGATATGTGACATTAACTCCAATTGATTTTTCATCTCTTGCTACTTTAATATCTGTTACTTCATCAGACAATTCGTTTCTTTCAAAAGTAAATGGTAAACCAGAAGATACTTTTACATAACTTGGTTGTGGATAATCTAGCCTTAAAAATGCTCTTGGCTTTGGTTTAGGTTCACTTCCACATGAAACACATATTAGTAGTAGTAGTAAAAATGCTAAGTATTTCATTAATTTGGTAAGGTTACTTTTATTTGTTGAATTCGCTTTTTATCCAAAGCTTCTATAACAAAAACGTAATTTTCAAATTTTATTTTACTTCCTAATTTTGGAAAGCTTCCAGAAATTTCCAAAACAAACCCTGCAATCGTTTCAGCTTCTCCTTTTTTAGATTCAAAAATCGTTTCATCTTCAAGTTTGATAATACGATAAAAATCCTTTAAAGTCGTTTTGCCTTCAAATACATAATTTTTATCATCCAATTTTGAAAAGGTTAAGTCTTCATCATCAAATTCATCACTGATATCTCCAACAATTTCTTCTATGACATCTTCTAAAGACACAATTCCTGAAGTTCCACCATATTCATCGACCACTATGGCAAGATGTACTTTTTTCTCTTGAAACTCCACCATTAGGTCATCTAATTTTTTGTTTTCTGGCACAAAAAATGGCTCTCTTAATAAGGTACGCCAATCAAACTGCTTTCTATCTAAATAAGGCAGCAAATCCTTTGCGTAAAGCACTCCAATAATATTATCGACGTTATCTTTATAAACTGGTATTCTAGAGAAACCATGCTTCACAATTTCGGCAAAAATATCAGTCAATTTTTGAGACTCTTCCAATGCAAAAATATCTATCCGAGGTTGCATTACTTGTTTTGTATCAGTATTCCCAAACGAAACAATACCTTGAAGTATTTTTTGTTCTTCCTTTGTAGTATCTTCATCGCTTGCCAATTCCAAGGCTTGAGATAATTGATCAACACTTAAATTAGATTTTTGCTTTCCAAGTCTATTGTGCATTGCTATGGTAATACTTCGCATTGGCAAACTAATTGGAGAAATAAGAACATCTAAAACGCGTAATGGATATGCCATAAATGTGGCAAATTTAACCCGATTGCGACTTGCATAAATTTTAGGTAAGATTTCACCAAAAAGCAAAATTAAAAAAGTAACAATAACAACTTCAATTACAAACCTTGTTATTGCTGACGAAATTCCTTCAAAAAAATAACCTCCTAAATAGGCAAACAAAATCACGATAGCGATGTTGATAAAATTATTAGCAACCAAAATGGTAGCCAAAAGCTTTTTTGGCCTATCTAATAATTTTGAAATAATTTCAATGGGCTTTGAATTTTCTTGTGAAGCTTTTTCTATATCTGTTTGTGTTAATGAAAACAGTGCGACTTCAGCTCCAGAAACTAAAGCAGAGCACAGTAATAACACTAACAGTAAGATTACACCAAAGGCTATTGAGGTTTCAATGGCCAAAGTATTTATTATTAAACTAAAGGGTTCAGGATCCAAGTACTAATCTTTTAATTAAACTTAAAATGGCAGATCATCATCATCACCAATAGGCTCACTAACTGAATTTTCATCTGGCTTTGCTGGTTTTTGAGATGTTTGAGCTGTAGGTGAAGCATTCTCATTTTTATTACTTAAAAATGTAAAGTCCGTACAATGAACTTCAGTTGAATATCGATCTTGACCTTTATCATCTTGCCACTTTCTAGTTTTCAATCGTCCTTCAATATAAACCATATCGCCTTTACTTAAATATTTCTCACAAATTTCAGCAGCTTTATTTCTTACTACTATATTGTGCCACTCTGTAGATGTCACACGCTCATTGGTTTGCTTATTGGTATAGGTTTCGTTGGTTGCCAACGGGAAACGACCAATACAATTGCCTCCATCAAAATAATGCATTTTTACTTCATCTCCTAAATGCCCAATTAGCATTACTTTATTTAATGTTCCAGCCATAATTTCCTTAATATTTATTGTAAACCACAAAACTAGTGGTTTTTATGATATACCTCTTAAAAGTAATGAAAATTATGAAAAATTAAACAATTGTTTAAAACTCAAAAGCCTCAATAAATTTGCTAATTAGAATTGGTACTGGATATTCATTGACGTTTGAAAATGGTATCGCATTTTGAGAAAGCTCTTTTACTTGAACAATCCAAAAACTTGTAAACAAATGTTGGTGTGATAGCTTATGAATAATCTGTTCATCATTAAATAAAGAGAATGAATACTTTTTTTCATTTATTAGTTGTTTAACCTCAGCATTAGACTTAAAATTTTTCACAGTTAGTCTCTTTTCCGTTTCAACCAATGGAAATTGGTAAAGATTTTTCCAGATACCTTTACCTGTTCTTTTTTCTAAAAGAGTTTGATCATCATCAGTCACAAAAACAATAAAATTAAAATACTTTTTTGAAATTTTTGTTTTGTTTATTTTAACTGGAAGCGTTTCAATTTGATTGTTTTTTAATGCAGCGCAACTTGTATTTAATGGACATGTTTGGCAATTAGGAGATTTTGGTTTGCACTGCTGTGAACCAAAATCCATAATAGCCTGGTTGTAATTCCCAATATTGTTACTTGGCAATAAGGATTGCGCGAGCTTTTTAAAGTAAGTTATTCCTTTTGAAGAGTTAATAGGAATCTCAACTCCAAAATAACGCGATAAAACTCTGTAAACATTTCCATCAACTACAGCATTTGGATTGTCATAGCATATAGACGCTATTGCACTAGCTGTATAATCACCAACACCTTTAAGCTGAAGTAATTCGTCATAAGTAGTAGGAAATCTACCTTTCAGGTTGTTTGCCACATACTTTGCTGTTGTATGCAGATTTCTTGCTCTAGAGTAATACCCAAGGCCTTGCCAAAGTTTTAAAACAGCTTCCTCATTTGCATTTGCAAGCTCAAAAACGGTAGGAAATTGCTCTACAAAAGCCTCATAATAAGGTAATCCTTGAGTAATCTGTGTTTGTTGCATAATTATTTCGGATAACCAGATTTTATATGCATCATTAGTTCTTCTCCATGGAAAATCTCTCTTATTAATTGAATACCAATGCGTTAAAGTTTTTGTAAAATTCATTAAACCGTGTCTAAAAAGGCAAAAATAAACGTTTATTAAGTTAAATTTTAATGATTTAGGGTTGAAATATTGAAATTAAAATACCTATATTTGCATCCCTTATAATTAATAGATAA
>CAZRDG010000036.1:0-12671 GCA_964598775.1 uncultured Lacinutrix sp. | reverse complement strand
AAAATTGGATTAATGAAAAATTAAAAATAGATTTGAATAAATAACAAAATATTGACCTTTAATTTAAAATATATGCCATCTTCATTATTGATGTCTTCCTGAATCAATTCAAAATTTGAAGAATCAAAAGCAGCGTAAAGTTTAAACAAACCATTATTTAGCTTATGTCTAAACACAGTTTCTCCTGCTAAAGTTTCAAATGGTTTTATCCAATCATTTCTGTCTTTAAAAACTTCAAGATAAGGAGCAAGATTTATATATGATGCATTAACACTCAAAGAGCTTTTAGCCCATTTTTGGGTATTCCCCAATGTACCACCAACTGTCATGATACCAATATCTGTTTTTTCCTGATCTGGTTCGTCAATGGTGTTTAAAAGCAATACAGATGATAAGGCTTGACCATATTCTGCCGAATAACCACCAGTTGAAAAGGTAATACCATCAAACAAAAAAGGCGAATAACGACCTCTCGTTGGTGTATTATTTGTGGTTGGTGAATAAGGCGTAAACACGCGAATACCATCAATAAAAATTTGGGTTTCTTCGGCTTCTCCTCCTCTTACAAACAAACGTCCATCTTCTGCTACAGTCGCTGTTCCTGGCAAAGTTTGTAAAGCTCCCACAAAATCGCCCAATGCGCTTGCAGTTGTGACCACATCTAAGGGTTTTAAAGCATTAACTTTACTGTTGTCTCCAGCTTGAAATGTTCCAGCAGATAGGACTACTGCATCTAAGGTATTCACATCGTCTTTCAATTTTATTTTTAAATCTTTCAATAAGGAAATATCGCCTAGCATAGTGAATGTTTCATAAGATAAATACGAAACAATTAAGGTTTGTGACCCTGTTTCACTAGTGCTAAAACGAAACTTGCCTTCATCATCAGTTGTACTTCCATCATAAGTACCTTCTAAGTAAACATTAGCTCCAACAATGGCCGCTCCATTTTGATTAGTCACTATACCATTAATGGTTGATTGGGATTGTATTGAAATACTTAAAAATAAAACGAGTATGGTTAGTAATGATTTCATAATTAATCTGTTTGCATTTTGATTGATGCTTCAAAAGTGAAAAACATAAGGCTATCTAGAAACTTATTTATTCCGAATTGTAATTATTTAAGGATGAATTGATAAATTTGATAAAAATCAAAAAAAAGTGAAGCTTACTAAATTTGAAAAGACCTTTACTGTACTCTTCTTTGTAATAGTACTTATTGAGCTTTTATCTTCAACATTGAGTTGGTTAAGTAGCTTTCACAATGTGGCTAAACCACTCATTCTGATTTCTCTAATATTGTTTTTTTATCTTCAAGGCAAACACTTATCAAAAAAAACTAGACGAAACACGCTTTTTGCGTTAACCTTCTCTCTGGTAGGCGATGTTTTACTTATGTTTGATGAGGTCTCATCATATTTTTTTCTAATTGGATTGATTTCTTTTTTATTAGCTCATGTTTTTTACATCGTGGTTTTTCTTGAAAAAAAGAATCATTTAAAAAAACCTATACCATTTGTAACTTTATTAATTATTTATGCTTTAGGGCTTTTTTACATTCTCTATGATGGATTAGATAATATGCTAATTCCTGTATCCATTTATATGTTAGTCATACTGTCTATGGCTGTTACTGCAGCATTGCGAAAAGGTAATGTGCCAAATTTAAGTTACAACTTGGTCTTTATTGGAGTCCTACTGTTTTTAATTTCGGATAGTATTCTAGCAGTAAATAAATTTTATGGAGACATACTGTATGAACATTTACTCATCATGAGTACATATGCTTTTGCCCAATATTGCATTGTTATGGGAATTATTAAGCAAAAAAACTAAGTTACTTACTTTTTAAATGGTCTGATGATTAGTCTTGCAGCTTTATCGAAATTGATATAGTTATAAGTCCAGTTAAAAAAAGTTATTACACGATTTCTAAAGCCTACGAGTGACATAAGATGAACAAACATCCACACAAACCAAGCAAAAAAACCAGCAAACTTATAATGTTTTAAATCTACAACAGCTTTGTTTCTACCAACGGTTGCCATAGAGCCTTTATCGTGATACACAAATGGTTTTAATGGTTTATTATTAATAAGTCTTATTAAATTTTTTCCTAATAATTTACCTTGTTGAATTGCAGGTTGTGCTACTTGAGGATGGCCTTTTGGATAAGCTTCAGTTTCCATATAAGCTATATCGCCAAGTGCAAAAATATTATTATAACCTTCAACCTGATTAAATTCATTAACCTTATATCTGTTTATTCTATCAACAAGCGAATCATCTTTTAAACCGTTAACAGCATCACCTGTAACACCTGCAGCCCAAATAAGAGTTTCTGACTCTAATTGTAAATCTGAATTTGTAGTAACTGTAAAACCATCATAATTTTTAACAAATGTATTGCAATGTACTTGCACACCTAAATGTTTCAAAAACTGCTCTGCTTTTTTTGAGGCATGAGTACTCATTGGAGGTAAAACTCTGTCATTACCTTCCAACAAATGTATTTGCATACAACTGCTATCCAAATCAGGATAATCGCGAGGTACTATATGGTTTTTCAATTCTGCAATTGCTCCTGCAAGTTCAACTCCAGTTGGTCCACCACCAACAATGACAAAATTGAGTAGTGCTTTGCGTTCTTCGAGCGTATTAGCAATTGTTGCCTTTTCAAAATTTTGAAGTATTAAACTTCTGATATTTAATGCCTGTGGCACCTTTTTCATAGGCATACTATGGGCCTCAATTGTTTTATTACCAAAGAAATTTGTTTTGGTGCCTGTTGCAATGACTAAATAGTCATAAGATAAGTTTCCAATATTGGTCTCAACCACTTGAGATAAAGTATTGATGTGATTAACTTCAGCCAATCTAAAAACAGAATGCTTGTGATTTTTTATTATTTTACGAAGTGGATATGCAATGGAGTCTGGTTCTAATCCAGCTGTTGACACTTGGTATAGTAGAGGTTGAAAGGTGTGGTAATTATCCTTGTCTATCAATACCACTTGAACACTTTTGTTAGCTAAGGTTTTTGCTAAGTTAATTCCCGCAAAACCACCTCCTATGATAACAATACGTGGAAATTCTGACTTGGGAATATTCATAAAAAAAGTCTTGAAAATTTAATATCACAAAGATACGATATAAGGCCTGTAAACACTATTTTTGATTATTAATTTCATACAACTGTAACAAATCAAAACTTAAAGCTACTTACAGATATCTAACTAACCGAATTGAATAAAGAATTAGAACATAATTTTGTTGAATTGCTGGAAAAGCATCAGAATATTGTGCATAAAGTTTGCAGACTTTATACTAATAACTATGATGCTCACAACGATTTATTTCAAGAAATCACCATACAACTTTGGAAGGCCTATCCAAAATTTCGTGGTGACGCTAAGTTTAGTACCTGGATGTATCGTGTTGGATTAAATACAGCAATAACACTCTATAGAAAGTCAAAACGAAGTATAACTACACAAGATTTTAGCGATGTACAGTTTAAAATCTCGGCTGAGGCCTATGACGATGCCGAAGAGCAACAACTAAAATTATTATACAATGCTGTTAGACAATTAAATGATATTGAAAAAGCATTGGTATTCTTGTATTTAGAAGATAAAAACTATAACGAAATAAGTGAAACATTGGGAATAAGTGAAGTGAATGCTCGTGTGAAAATGAATAGAATAAAAACAAAACTTAAAACAATATTAAATCCGTAATACTATGGATGAATTAGAATTATTAAAAAAAGACTGGCAAAAGGATGACAACAATTATCCTAAGAAGTCTTACAACGAAATTTACAAGATGATCTTGAAAAAATCGTCTTCCATTGTGAAGTGGATTTTTATTATCAGCATTTTGGAATTTATACTTTGGGCTGGTATTTCTTATGCGTTAAAAGATGCAGACTACAATCAACGATTTAAAGAATATCATGCTGAAAGTATCATGACCCCATTAATGATCCTAGGCTATGTTGTTATTGCTTATTTTCTTTACCGTTTCTTTATGAATTACAGAACCATTTCGGTTACAGATAATGCAAAAATACTAATGGAAAATATTTTGAAGACTAGGCGAACTGTAAAACAATATGTTGCAGTAAATTTAGGTCTTATGATTGTCTCTGCCTTTATTGTATTAGGAATCCAATTTAATAGAGACGAAGAAATGATTTCAATTGTTGAAAAAGCTTCCGCCAATGGCGAACTATTTAAATTCTACGCAGTTACTATAATTATTACCTTATTAGTACTTGCTTTAATCGTGGGAATTTTGCTTTTATTTTATTATTTAATTTATGGTATTCTTTTAAAACGTTTGAATAGAAACTACAAAGAACTTAAAAAATTAGAAGTGTAACATTACCATTTACGCTGCTTATTCAATTCTTCTTGAGCTAATAATTCTTCTTGAGGAATTACCTTTAAAAACGAAGGGTGCTGCTCAATAGTATATTCAATTTTCTCTACGATATTTGCAATAGATTCGTTTTCATAATCAATGTCCAACGGTTCCTTAATTTCCATGGATTGCAGAATATTTTTCTTTTTTATTCTAATTCCTTTTTTATCAAACGAACGTCTAAATCCATCAATTACAATTGGAACAACAACTGGTTTATAGCGTTTAATAATATGTGCAGTTCCTTTTCTTATTGGTTTAAATGGCGTTGTTGTGCCTTGTGGAAAGGTAATCACCCAACCATCATTTAAAGCTTTTCCTATATTAGAAATATCGCTCATTTTAACTTGTCTGTTTACGTCTTGTCCTTCTGCTCTCCATGTACGCTCAATACTAACAGAACCAACATAAGCTAATATTTTAGGTAATAAGCCAGCTTTCATGGTTTCCTTTGCAGCAACATAATATAGGTTTAGCTTGGGATTCCATAAGTAGCCAACATTTTTTATAGAATCATCACGACCACTTAAACTCGCATTAAACACATGAAACATAGCCACTACATCGGCAAAATAAGTTTGATGATTGGAGATAAAAAGCACATTGGTGTCTGGCAAGTTTTTTAAGACTTCTGATCCATCAATTTGTAATTCATTAAATCCTCTAAACCGTCTATGCGTAACAACTCCCAGAATTCTAATGAGCCATTTTTTTATGAAAAGTATATGTCCAAAAGGATTTTTTTTAAACAATCCCATAGTATGTATCAGTCTATTAGTTAGTGACTACAAACGTACATATTTTTTCTCTTTTAGTCTTATAAGTAAATCCTAAATAAAACATTCAATAAAATCAATTAAGCATAAAATTTACATGACAACTTTCAAGATATCCTTTATTTCACTGAGCATCATGGCAGTTGCTCCCCAAACCACATGGCCATTAAGTTCATAAGCTGGGACTTCAATTTTGGCTGTATAAGATGTAGCAACTAATTTATTACTAACGTTATTTTCATCCAAAAAATGAGAAAGGGACACTTCAACAATATCTTCAACTTCATCATCTTGTTTAATAAATTTTGGTGTTTCATTGGTAATACCTATGAAAGGCTGTACGTAAAAATTGCTTGGAGGTATATACACCTCTGTCATTTGCTTTACAATTTTTATTTGGTGCTTCGGAACTCCAATTTCTTCCCAAGTCTCTCTAATTGCAGTGTGTTTTAATGACTTATCTTCATCTTCAAATTTTCCTCCTGGAAAACCAATCTGAGCCGAATGAACACCATTATACGTTTTTCTCAAAATAAGTGCTAAATGTGTTTCGTTGGATGTATTCGGATAAAACATAGCTAAAACTCCTGCTCTTTTGGCGTCTTTCATAGCTTCCTTATAGCGAGTTATCAGTTCTCGTCTAAAAGGAGGCGACATTTTAAACTGTGAAGCTTCGGCTGGCAATGGTATATTTTTTATTTTTGACAGTGAAACTAAAAATTCATCAAAATTCATCTATGCGATTTATATTATTTTTTTGCACTCTTGCGTTATTATTTAATTGTGAAGATAAACAAAAGCAACAAAAAACAACTACTGACATTTCTGAGATAGAACAAAAAAAGGTTGATGACAAGCCAAAAGTGACACCAAATAATGTTAAGAGAGAATTCCCAAAGCTTAATGAAAAAAACGCCATGGAATTCTTTTTGCAATACGAAAAAGAAAACAAAGAAGATAAAGTGCGCATCACTACTGATTTTGGTGAGATAGACATTTTATTGTTTGATAAAACGAAGTTCCATCGTGCCAATTTTATTTTCTTAACCAAGCAAAATTATTTTGAAAACACTCAGTTTTATCGTGTCATTGACAACTTCATAGTACAAGCTGGTAATAGTGATGATAGAGCTACGGCAAGAAAAAGAGCCAAAATCGGAAAATACCTCTTACCAACAGACACAAAACGTGGTTACACGCATGAACGAGGTGTGATAAGCATGCCAAGCAGCGAAATTGACAATCCACATAAATTGGCTTCACCCTTTGAGTTTTTTATTGTGCAGCAACAAGGTGGAGCTCATTTTTTAGATGGCGATTACACCATCTTTGGTAAAGTTATTAGAGGTATGGACGTCATAGATAAAATTGCAGCTGTAGATACTGATGAAGCCGATTGGCCACTAAAAAATATCTTTATAAGGAAAGTAGAAATCATAGAATAATCAATCCGTTTTATAAATATTAGGCAATGCAATTTTAAACTTTACAGCCAATAAACGAACGATAATTACTATCGCTCCTGAAATCATAAATACAAAATCACTTTCTAAAGGTAATTTTCGAATTAAGAAATAAGATAGTCCCCCTAATATACAAGCTGTAGCATAGATTTCCTTTCTGAAAATTACAGGAATTTCATTACACAAAATATCACGAATAACACCTCCAAAACAAGCAGACATTGTACCTAATGCTATACAAATAATAGGATGTAAACCAGCAGACAATCCTTTTTCAACACCTATAACAGTGTAAAGGCCAATACCAATGGTATCAAATAAAAACAATGAAGTTCTTAAATAATTAATCTTGTTTCTAACTATGACTGCAAATACCGCTGAACCAAGAATCACATAAGTGAAAGTCATATCTTTCATCCATCCAACTGGAGTTTGACCAATTAAAATATCACGTAGTGTTCCTCCACCAACTGCTGTTACAAATGCTATGATTAGAATGCCAAACAAATCCATTTTTTTATTCATGGCAACCAATACTCCTGAAATGGCAAAGGCAATTGTTCCTAAAATGTCAATAGTATAAAACATTACATGTTTTGGGTATAGAAGTTATAATCTTTTAAAATGGTATCAATAAACTCGTGATCTGTATTGTGTTTAATATCTTTTAACTCTAAAACTTCCACAATTTTAGCTCGTAGTTTAATTAGTGTTTTATAGTCTTTTGATTTCCTAGCAGTTTTAAAGGTGTCTTTTATAATCCGAGCATCATTATCTGACAATTTGATAACCATTGGATAAGTTGGCACATAATCTTGTTTTAAGTCTTCTAATATGGTATGACTAATATTAACATTATTCTTTAAACTAATCACAGCAGTTCCAGCTGTTATATCTCCAAGTCTTTGATTTTTTGAGCTAGTTATAATAGAAATAAGCGCTACGACACCACTCATCATATTCAAATCGACTATTCTAAAAATCCAACGAATTACAAAATCAGCCAAGGAAGCTTGATAGCCATCAATTTTAACCACTTTAATTTTAATAATTCTTTTGCCTGGAGTTTGACCATCTAATAATGTTTCAAACAATAATGAGTAAAAAATAACAGGAAGATAAAACATTAAAAACACAGCAATTTGAGACCAATTATCCATGTTTTTAACCATCTCATCAAATTTCAGAATTTTAAACATAATTTGATACGTTACAATGATATATGCTATTTTAAATAGCCAATCTATTCCCCAAGCAAGGATACGTTCGCCAACACTCGCAGCAGTGAAATTTATATTTACATTTTGAGTAGTGTTTATTTGTAACTCTACCATTTATTCTGTTAATTTGAAAGTCTATGAGAGAGGTCGCATTTATCAAACAAAACAAAGAAAAATGGCTCGATTTTGAGAAGGCCATTTTTGGAAAAACACTTAAAAATCCTGATGAATTAGCGTCTTTATATATTCACTTGGTAAACGATTTGTCTTACGCACAAACTTATTATCCCAAAAGTAAAACAATTCTTTATTTAAACAACTTAGCTGCTAAAGCTTTTCAAAAAATTTACAAAACCAAACGCGAGGACACCAACCGGTTTGTTCATTTCTGGAAAATTGAAGTTCCAATGATTGTCTATCAAAACAGGCGCTATGTGTTTTACGCTTTTGCACTTTTTTTATCGTTTATTGCTATTGGAGCCTTATCTGCTGCTTATGATGACACCTTTGTTCGTCTTATTTTAGGTGACAATTATGTGAATATGACTTTAGAAAATATAGAAGCTGGTGATCCTGTTGCAGTTTATAAAAGTGGAAGTAATTGGGGCAGTGCCTTTGGCATTACACTAAACAATCTTTATGTAGGCATGTTATCATTTATTTATGGGGTATTTGGAGGAATTGGAACAGGTTATGTATTACTTAATAATGGTATCATGCTAGGAGCCTTTCAATTTTTCTTTTATCGTGAAGGCGTGTTTTGGGAAAGTGTTCGTGGTATATGGATTCATGGCTCAATGGAAATCTTTGCCATTGTTATTGAAGGTGCAGCTGGACTTATTTTAGGTGCCAGTATATTATTTCCAAAAACATACTCAAGATTAACTTCATTTAAAATAGGAATGAAAGATGGAGTAAAGATTTTAATAAGCACCTTTCCGTTTACAGTTTTGGCTGGAATTCTTGAAGGTTATGTAACTCGATATTCTAATACCATGCCTAATTGGTTGTCTGTTGGGATTATTCTAATAACTCTTAGTATCATATCCTTTTACTATTTAATTTATCCTCATCTAGTCCATAAAAAAGTTAAACAAACCTATGCAGTTATATAAATCCAGAGGTTTTAGTGAATTTTTTCAAGATACATTCACCTTCTTGAAACAAAATGGAAAACACTATTTCAAACACTTTTTTATCATCAATGGTATTTTTCTATTAATCCTTATGGTAATTGGTTATTTTATATCTAAATTTTACTCAGAGTTTTTGTTCAGTGGCATTTTACAAAGTGAAAATAGCAACACTGTTTTAGACAATTACATGAATGAAAATTTTGGAGTTTTTGTTCTATTAATAATTGTATTTGTTGTTTTCGGGCTCATTGCAGGACTTATTTCTTACTCTTATACTGCTATTTATTTAAAACTTTATACAGAAAATGATGGTAAGAACTTTGACACACAACAAATCATTAAGGTGTATAAGCAAAACATTGGAAATCTATTCGTATTTCTAATTTGTGGTATAATACTAGGTATTCCTCTTTTAATTGTACTAGGTATTGGCGCTTTTGTCTTAATGATAACCATTATTGGTATTTTACTTATTCCTATTTTACTTGGTGCTTTTACTTTGTTTTACAACATGACACTCATGGAATATCTTCAGCAAAAAAGAGGTATTTGGGACAGTTTTGGTTATGCTTGGACGCTTATGACTAAAAAATTCTGGGCTGCTGTTGGTAGTGTAGGTATTTTTTACTTGATGGCTTATGTGGCTCAAAATGTAGTTACCATTATTCCTTATTTATTTTTTATTGGAAATATGTTCACTACAGTTCCAGAAGGGAATACAAATCCACAAGAGATTGCAGCTTCATTTATGGTGCTAATGATGGTTATATTTTTTATCACCTTCATTGTTGGGACCATACTTAACAATATTACTCAACTTAATCAAGGTATTGTATTTTACAGTTTAAAAGAAGACAACGAAAACATCAATACAAAAAGTGTAATTGACCAAATTGGTTCAAGTGAATAAACGCATTGGCATACATATTGTCCTTTTATTATACTTGTGTTGTTCTCTTCAACATATACAAGCGGTCAATCTAAATGAGTTTAAAAAAACAACATTAGCTATTGATACACTTAAGGTTGACACTTCAGACATTCAACCAAGACGCTTTGATAACCTCAGAGAAAAATATAGTAATGATGACTTTATTTACGAAAGAACTATTGAAAATTCAGGTTGGTGGTCACGTTTTAAGCAATGGCTAAGTGACAAAATAAGAAACCTCTTCAATATTAAAAATGCTGGTCAAGCCTCAAAAATGACAGATCTGGCTATTAAAATTGGAGGTGTATTACTTTTTATTATTGTTATCTATTTTGTTTTCAGAGCCATAATTAACAAAGAAGGTGCCTGGGTTTTTGGCAAATCGTCTGATAAAAGTATCATTCCTGTTTCAGATATTGAAGCTAATATTCACGCAACTGATTTTAAACAATTGATTGCTGAAGCCGAAGAAAATTCAAACTACAGACTAGCCATTAGGTACTACTATTTATGGTTGCTTAAAAAATTAAGTGCAGCCGAAATCATTCATTACGATGTAGAAAAAACCAATAACGATTATAGAAACGAAATAGAAATATCTAAAGTAAAAGAAGATTTCACATACACCTCCTATTTGTATAATTACATCTGGTATGGTGAATTTGATGTAAACGATGAGCAATTTAATAAAGCGAAACTTGCTTTTAATAAGTTTTTAAATTCCATTAAAGCATGAACAAAACCTTAAAAATATATATTGGTTTGCTCATTTTGCTTTTTGGTGGAGCCATTGCCATAGAGTTTTCTAAACCAAGACCAATAAACTGGTCTCGAACCTTTAACGAAAAACATACCATTCCATACGGAACTTTTGTTTTATATAATGAGCTTCAAGTGATGTTCAAAGATACCATTCAGAATATTACTGTATCACCATATGAGTTTTTTGATGATTATTTTAATTGGGAAGATTCTACATACACAACCTCTGGAACCTATATGCTTATAGATGATTATGCTGATGTTGATGATGTGTCTGCTCAAGAGCTATTGGATTTTGCGTCGCATGGAAATACCATTTTTATGTCCGCAAACTACTTGCCACAAAAGTTTTTAGATACACTAGGTATTGAACTAAAAAACGATTTCAATTTTACTGGAAAAGCACAGTTTAGTTTGGCCAATTCCACTTTTAAAAATGATTCCATAACCATTGATAGAGGTTTGAGTAACATCTATTTTTCTGCGTTAGATTCAGCAAGAACAACGGTTTTAGGCTATCAGAAATTTAGTGAAGAAGATCGTATTAATTACGTTAAAGTAAATCACATAAATGGAGAATTATATCTGCATCTGCAACCCATGGCATTTACCAATTTTTCATTGTTAAAAGATGACAATAAAAAATATGCAGCAGCCATACTTTCGTATTTACCAGATAATCCTATTTATTTTGATTCAAGAAATAAAAAAAGTATGGAGTTAGGTAATTCTCCGCTTCGATTTATTTTAAGCCAACCAGCGTTAAAATGGGCTTGGATTCTAGGTTTGGTATCGCTATTAGTATTCATTTTATTCAATGCAAAACGAAAACAACGTATTGTAAAAGTTGTTAAACCATTAGTGAATTCAACCATTGCATTTACCAAAACCATTGGTAATTTGTATTATGAAACAAAAGATCACGATAATTTAATTGATAAAAAAATAACTTATTTTTTAGAAGCAATAAGGCGAAAATACTATTTAGATACGCAACTATTAGATGAGAAGTTTGTGAAAAATCTAGCCTTAAAATCTGGAAAAGACTTTGGTAAAACCAACAAAACCATAAATCTTATTGTACATTTAAAAGCCAAACAATTGTGCAATGAAGAGGACTTAAAAAACTTAAATAAAACAATAGAAGACTTTTATAACACATAACATATGGAGCACACAAACGACTCTCAAAACGATAATTTAAATCAAGATAATCAAGAACAAGCACCTGTTGAAAACAATGAAGTGCAGGAAACTCAGGAAGACAATCTGAGCTTTAAAAACAGAATTGACTTATCTGAACTTCAAGAAGGTGTTGAGCTAATTAAAAACGAAATAAGCAAGGTCATTGTTGGACAAAAAGGCATGATTGATATGTTAATTGCTTCAATATTAGCCAATGGTCATTCTTTAATTGAAGGTGTTCCAGGTGTGGCCAAAACCATTTCCGCAAAATTACTCGCAAAATCCTTGGATGTTGGTTTTAGCCGAATTCAATTCACGCCAGATTTAATGCCAAGTGACATATTAGGAACCTCAGTTTTTGACATGAAAACTTCAGAATTTGAGTTCAAACAAGGACCTATTTTCTCCAACATGATTCTTATTGATGAGATTAATCGTGCTCCAGCTAAAACTCAAGCTGCTTTGTTTGAAGTTATGGAAGAACGTCAAATTACTATTGATGGACATAAATACCAAATGGAGCTACCATTTATTGTTTTAGCCACTCAAAACCCTGTAGAACAAGAAGGAACTTACAGACTACCTGAAGCGCAATTGGACAGGTTTCTGTTTAAAATAGATATTGACTATCCAAATCTTGATGAGGAAATTGAAATCATTAATCGTGAACACAATCTTAAAGGTGAAAGCAAAACCGCTAAAATCACCTCGCATTTAACCAAAGAACAAGTTGCAAAGTTTCAAGGCTTAGTCAACCAAGTAATTAT
>CAZRDG010000035.1:0-12737 GCA_964598775.1 uncultured Lacinutrix sp. | reverse complement strand
GCTATTGAAATCGTAACAAGAACCGTAAAACAGGATAGTAATTTCTCTCATATTAATGAAGTTATATTAATTAGAATCATTGTTAGTGAAAACTCAAAATCCTATTTAACTAAGGAAGTTGATGTTGAAAATAAGGAGGGTTACTTTGTTGTTTATAAGAGGCTTATAACAAGAATAAGCGATATGATATTATCAATTAATCCAAAGTATCCTTATGCCTTAAGTTTAGCAAGTACCATAGTTGAAAGTGCCTTGCATCAACATTTTTTAAAAGAACATTTTAAGTCTATTACAAATTGTAACGACAAGGTATCTCCTTATAACTTTTTAAGCCATCTCACATTAACCACATTGAGATAATCTCATGAAAAATAAAGAAATATTAACGCCTTGGCAGCGTCTTTTTGGCCTGCTTAGATTAGAAAAACGCGCAGTAATGCAAGTATTCTATTATGCTGTTTTTGCAGGTTTAGTGTCCTTATCCTTACCATTAGGAATTCAGGCAATAATAAACTTGATTCAAGGAGCACAAATTACGACCTCATGGATTGTATTGGTAATATTGGTGACACTTGGTGTTGCCTTCGTAGGTGTTTTGCAACTAATGCAAATGCGTATAATTGAAACTATTCAACAACGTGTTTTTACTCGAGCATCATTTGAATTTACGTATCGCTTTCCAAAAATTGAAATGAAAGAATTACGTAACTATTATCCGCCTGAATTAGCGAATCGATTTTTTGATACTCTAACCGTTCAAAAAGGATTAGCTAAAGTATTGGTTGATGTTCCAGCAGCAGTGCTGCAAATTATATTTGCATTGATACTTTTATCTTTTTACCATCCTTTCTTTATCGTTTTTGGTGTATTACTACTGTTACTAGTGTATGTAGTCTTTAAGTTCACGGCAAAAAAAGGCATGCAAACAAGTCTCGAAGAATCTAAAAATAAATATATGGTTGCTCATTGGATTCAAGAAGTAGCACGAACAGTTGTGAGTTTTAAGCTTTCAGGTAAAACAAGTTTAGCGCTTGATAAAAATGATGAACTGGTAGCAGAATATCTAAATGCAAGAGAGAACCACTTTAAAATATTGGTGGTGCAATTTATTCAAATGATTAGTTTTAAAGTTATCGTTACAGCTGGATTGCTAATTATTGGAGGGATTTTAGTGCTAAATCAAGAGATGAATATTGGACAGTTTGTTGCAGCTGAAATCATCATATTATTGGTAATTAGTTCGGTTGAAAAATTAATTCTTGGCCTTGAATCATTTTACGACATTCTAACTTCACTTGAAAAAATAGGTCAAGTTGTAGATAAAGAACTAGAATCGCAAACAGGTGATGCGCCAATATTTAAAGACAAGTTTTTAATTGAACTTAGTGAGTTGACTTATGGTGTTTCAAACAAGGATAAAAATATTTTAGAGAATATTAATTTAAAAATTCCTTCCCAAACCAGTTTACTTATTAGAGGAGAAAGTGGCTCTGGAAAATCTAGCCTATTACGCATTATATCAGGCGTTTTAAAACCAACAAAAGGCAATATATTTTTAGATGACTTCTCTTTAAAAAACTTACATATAAATAAGTATAGATCAAATATTGGCTTGTCATTATCTGAAGAAACCCCATTTGAAGGGACGCTAAGAGAAAACATAACCTTTGGTGATTCTAGTATTACTGACGAAGATGTTTTTTGGGCCGTAGAAAAAGTAGGACTTTCTGAATTTGTAAAACAATCTTCTAAAGGTTTAAATACGATTATCAAGCCTGAAGGAAAGCAGTTATCGTATACAAAAGCCAAAAAAATAATATTAGCAAGAGCTATTGTTATGAAACCTAAGATATTAATTCTTGAAGATCCGCTTGATCAGTTTGAAATAGAAGAAGCTAAGCAAATTATAAATTTTCTAACAGATAAAAATAGACCTTGGACCCTTATTGTTTCGAGCATGAATAATCGATGGTTAGATAAATGCACCAATACAATAACACTAAAAGAAGGTAAAACAGTTTAATCTTATTTATTATGTTAAATATATCACACAATTCTGTAAATAAGTATTTTAACGGAGAGAGATACAAATCCGTTCAGAAAACATCAGATAGAACTTATTACAAGTACTTTAATAGGTTTTTATTGGGATTTGCTTTATTCTGTTTCATTGTATTATTTTTTCCTTGGACTCAAAATATTTCGGGAAAAGGACAAGTAACCACTTTAAAGCCTGACCAAAGACCACAAACAATTCAGTCACAAATTCCTGGACGTATTGAAAAATGGTATGTTCAAGAGGGAGATTTTGTTCAAAAAGGAGATACTATATTAGAAATTTCTGAAATTAAAAGTGATTATTTTGATCCTAATCTAGTTCAACGAACAGGAGAGCAAATCAAAGCAAAATCATCTTCTGTAAATTCCTATACTGAGAAGGTAAAGGCACTTGACAGACAAATTTCTGCTCTCTATACTGAGCGTATTTTAAAATTGGAACAAGCTAAAAACAAATTATTGCAATCTAAATTAAAAGTAAAAAGTGATAGCATTGATTTAGAAGCTGCTAAAACGAATATCGATATAGCAAAAAGGCAATATGATAGAACTTTAACACTTCAAAATGAAGGGTTAAAAGCCGTTACAGATGTTGAGGAAAAACGCTTAAAACTGCAAGAAACTCAGGCAAAGTTGATTTCTCAAGAAAATAAACTTTTGGCTAGTCAAAATGAGGTCATAAATGCCGAAGTAGAAATTTCAAGCATAGATGCTTCTTATAGTGATAAAATCTCAAAGGCGCAGAGCGATAAATTTACCGCTGAGTCTGGTCAGTTTGATACAGAAGCCCAAGTGAGTAAATTAGAAAATGCTTACTCTAATTACGAGATGCGAAATAAACTTAAGTACATAACTGCACCTCAAAATGGATTTATAAATAAAGCCATAAAAGGAGGCATTGGAGAAACCTTTAAAGAAGGAGAGCGTTTAGTTGGCATTATGCCAGCGCAATATGATTTGGCAGTTGAAACTTATGTAGAGCCAATTGATTTGCCATTACTGCACATTGGTGAAAAAGTAAGGGTTCAATTTGATGGTTGGCCTGCAATTGTATTTAGTGGATGGCCAAATGTCTCGTATGGCACTTATGGAGGTGTTGTGGTTGCTATTGAAAATTTTATTAGCGAAAATGGAAAGTATCGCGTTTTATTAGCTCCTGATAAAGAAGATAATGATTGGCCTATAGCCATTAGAGTGGGCTCCGGAGCAAAAACTATGGCATTACTTGATGATGTGCCAGTCTGGTTTGAATTATGGCGTCAGTTAAACGGATTTCCACCTAATTATTATCAACCGCAAGGTGGTAACCAAACTTCAAAAAAATAACTAATGAAAAAGCTAATTATAATAATTTGTATGTCTTTAGGATCTTCGTTATTCGCACAAGAAGATACTTCAGTACTGCGCTTTGATGAGTTTTTAGGTTACGTTAAAGCCTATCATCCTATTGTAAAGCAGGCGTCGCTTGTAATTGATGAAAGTCAAGCAAATCTTATGAAGGCGAGAGGTGCTTTTGACCCTAAACTTGAAGTTGATTATAACAGGAAGACCTTTAAAAACTCCGAATATTTTGATAAACTAAATGCAACTTTTAAAATACCTACATGGTATGGCATTGAACTAAAAGCCAACTTTGAAGAGAATCAAGGCGATTTTTTAAATCCAGAACAAACAGTACCACAAGATGGCTTATATAGTGCTGGAGTTTCTTTTTCCGTTGCTCAAGGATTACTCATAAACAAACGTATGGCTATGGTAAAGCAAGCGAAGCTATTTAGAGAACAAGCTAAGGCTGATCGAGATATTTTGGTTAACAATATATTGTATGATGCGTCATTGGTCTATTTCAATTGGTTAAAGGTTTATAACGAAACACGAGTAATCAATGATTTTTTAAGTAATGCAAAAATGCGTTTTGGTGGTATAAAACGAAGTGTTGAAGCTGGAGAAAAAGCAGCTATCGATTCTATTGAAGCCAGAATTACCTTAAATGATAGACAACTTAGCCTTGAAAAAGCTAATGTCAAACTAATGAAAGCGACTTTAGAATTGTCTAATTATTTGTGGTTAGATAATAATATTCCAGTTGAGTTACAGCCTAATGTTATTCCTGATACAGAAAGTGAAGCTATCATTAGCAATACCTTACAAGTTTCAGAACTCACGTTAAATAATTTTAATATTGAAGAGCATCCAAAATTACAATCGCTAAGCTTTAAATATGAGAGTTTAAATATTGATAGAAGACTAAAAGCAAATATGTTGCTTCCCAAAATAGACTTGGAATACAATTTTTTAACACAAACGCCTGACGTGGTAAATACCTTTAATACCATAAATTACAAATCTGGAGTTAATATTAGTTTTCCTCTATTTTTAAGAAAGGAACGTGGCGATTTAAAATTAGCGAAATTAAAAATGAACGATCTAGAATTTGAAATAACCAGTTCTAAAGTACAAATACTAAATAAGATTAATGCCATAAAGAGAGAGTTGGATTCTTATCTAAGACAAAATGATTTAACACGGATTATGGTAGATGATTATGAGACTTTGGTAAAAGCTGAAGAGCGAAAATTCAATCTTGGGGAAAGTTCATTATTTTTGGTTAACACGAGAGAAAGTAAGCTTATTGATGCTAAATTAAAGGCCATAGAGCTTGAAAACCAATACTTTTCTACGAAGGCCTTATTGTTTAATAGTTTAATTGTAAATCCTAGTTTGTAAAGGTGTTTCGCTCATAAATTTAGTATATTTACCTGCTTATAAATTAAGTTTATGAACGTACATTTTATTGCTATTGGTGGTGCTGCAATGCACAATCTAGCCATAGCACTCCACAATAAAGGTTATACTATTACTGGAAGCGATGATACCATTCACGATCCTTCAAAATCTCGATTAGAAGCTAAAGGCCTATTACCTGAAACCTTTGGTTGGTTTCCAGAAAAAATCACTCAGAATTTAGATGCTATTGTTTTAGGAATGCACGCTAAGGCAGATAATCCTGAATTGCTTAAGGCTCAAGAGTTAGGATTGAAAATTTATAGCTATCCTGAGTTTTTGTATGAGCAATCTAAAAACAAAACTCGTGTGGTTATTGGTGGAAGTCATGGTAAAACAACCATTACGTCTATGATTTTGCATGTTATGCATTATCATGATCGTGATGTCGATTATATGGTTGGAGCGCAATTGGAAGGTTTTGATGTGATGGTAAAACTCACTGAAGAAAACGACTTTATAGTTTTAGAAGGTGATGAATATTTGAGTTCACCAATAGATAGGCGACCAAAATTTCACTTATACAAACCTAATATTGCATTATTAAGTGGCATAGCTTGGGATCATATTAACGTGTTTCCAACCTATGAGAATTATGTAGAGCAGTTTAGCATTTTTGTAGATAGCATCGTCAAAGGAGGAAGTATTAATTACAACGAAGAAGATGCAGAAGTGAAACGAGTAGTGGAAGCTTCTGAGAACACCATTAGAAAATTACCTTATCACACACCAGGATACACTGTTGATAATGGCATCACTTTATTAGAAACTCCAGAAGGTCCTTTGCCAATTGAAGTATTCGGGAAGCACAATCTAAACAATTTGGCAGGAGCAAAGTGGATTTGTCAACACATGGGAATTGACGAAGAGGATTTTTACGAAGCCATTTCCACGTTTAAAGGTGCAAGCAAGCGTTTAGAAAAAATAGCTGAAACCAATACGAGTGTTGCTTTTAAGGATTTTGCACATTCACCAAGTAAAGTTGAGGCGACCACTAATGCTGTAAAAGAACAATACCAAGATAGAGCAGTAGTGGCTTGCTTGGAATTGCACACGTATTCAAGTTTAAATGCTGAATTTTTAAAGGAGTACAAAGGAGCTTTAGACGCAGCTGATGTAGCAGTTGTTTTTTATTCACCTCATGCGGTAGAAATTAAAAAACTAAAAGAAGTCACACATGAGCAAATTGCTAATGCTTTTGAACGTGACGATTTAATTATTTATACCAACCCAGACGATTTTAAACACTTTCTTTTCTCACAAAACTTTGATAATAAAGCATTACTCTTAATGAGTTCTGGAAATTATGGAGGTTTAAATTTTGAAGAGGTTAAGGCTTTACTTAAGTAATGAAATTTGAGTTTCGTTTAATGTAACGATATGAACTTTTATAATTGTTTATATCAGTAGTTAAACGAAGTTGGCGGTTTTTTTCAATAAAGTCAAACATGCTGATCGACCAAAATTGGGTTGCCATCAGGATCTACAATCACAAAACTTGCTGGTCCAGAAGTGGTTTCATCTGCTTCAGTAATCATAGTGAAGCCTTTGGTTTTTAGCTCTTTTTGTATATCTCTAACATCCGTAAACGATTTTAGCTTATTAGCATTGGCATCCCAACCAGGATTAAAGGTCAATATATTTTGGTCAAACATACCTTGAAACAGTCCAATGGTTGTGCTACCATTTTTCATAATCATCCAGTTTTGTTTTAAATCTCCTCCAAATTCTTTAAATCCAAGTTGCTCGTAAAACATCTTTGATAGTTTTATATCTTTTACAGTTAAACTCACTGAAAATGCTCCTAGTTTCATGTTTGTGTCTTTTATAATTTTTAAAATACCTTGTTTAAAAAAGGCTCTATATTTTGTTGGTTGGCTCTAATTAATTCTTGTTTAGCGGCCTCTGTATCTCGCTTAATTTTATCTTGAGAGAGTTTAAACTTCCCTTCCCAATGGGTAATGGTAATTTCAAACATTTTTATATAATCTAAGTTGCCATCCATTCTTGGGTTGTTGGCCTCAAGAACATATTTGTGGTCTGGTTGCTCTAAAAATTCAGTCATAATAATGAGCGATTCTTTTAAAGCCTCTTTGCTTTCAATGGCTTTTACAGTACCTTTTAAATGTACTTTTATATAGTTCCAAGTTGGTAATTGCGTGGTTGTATATACGCTCGGTGAAATATAACATTGAGGTCCTGAAAAAATAATGGTAAGATCATTGTCATCACGCATTAATTTGGTTTGCGGATTGTAAATATCAATATGACCAATAAGCTTGCCGTCAGATTCTCTATAAATTAATGGCATGTGAGTCACTAAAGGCGCATTATCTTTAACCGAAATAACAGTCGCTAAGGGATAGGCTTTAATGACTTCAATCATGTTGTTTTTATCATGATTTTGGTGATGTGGTGGTGGATATTTCAAGAGCTGAATTAATTTAAATTAACGATTTTTGATTTATAAAATTACAATATTTATCTTTAACCAATGAGTGAAAAACAATCTTCATTTTCTATTAAAAACTGGAGTCAGGATGACCAGCCAAGAGAAAAACTTCGCGATAAAGGTAAAGCTGCTTTAAGTGATGCCGAATTGGTTGCAATTTTAATTGGTTCTGGCAACAGAGAAGAAAGTGCTGTTAAATTATGCCAACGAATTTTAGCAAGTGTTGATAATAACTTGAGCGAATTAGGAAAGCTTTCCATAAAACAACTCATGGAGTTTAAGGGCATTGGCGAAGCTAAAGCTATCACCATTGTAGCAGCCTTAGAATTGGGGAGAAGGCGAAGAGGAGAGGAAGCTTTAAATAAGAAAAAAATTACATCAAGCGCTTCAGTTTTTGAACTGATGCAACCCATTATTGGTGAGTTACCTCATGAAGAATTCTGGATAGTGTATTTAAACAATTCTAACAAAGTGATTCAAAAAAATCAATTGAGTAAAGGAGGTATTACTGGAACTATGGTTGATGTGAGATTGGTATTAAAAACAGCTTTAGAAGTTGGTGCTACTGGTATTATCTTAGCACATAATCATCCTTCAGGAACACTAAAACCAAGCGAAGCAGATAAACAATTAACTACAAAACTTAGTGTTGCAGCAAAAAGTTTAGACATTAAGGTTTTAGACCATTTAATTATAACCGAAAAAGCATACTTTAGCTTCGCAGATGAAAATATCTTGTAATGCTTTTAGTTTATACTCATAAAATAACACCTCGTTTAAATTATATTTTTAAACAAATCTGCACACGTATTTTAGGTGTTCCAGTGTCTTTTACTACAAAAGTTGAAGAGTTTATTGCTCATGATAGTTTAAAAATGTCTTATTCTACTCAGCAACTTGGTAATGAATTTCATATTAAAAGCCATCAAATATTATTTGAACAAGGTCTTTCTGATCTAGATATTCATATTCATGATTGGGATGATACAAAATGTTTCTTTTATAATGGAGATAAAGGCGATATGCCATTTGATATTTTTGCAGCATCATTTTATTTATTAAGTCGTTATGAAGAATATTTACCACATGTAAAGGATGAGTATGGACGCTTCACACCTAAAGATAGTATTGCTTTTAAACATGGTTTTTTGCAGCAGCCTGTTGTAGATATTTGGACGTATAAGTTTAAGGATGCACTTCAAACTAAATTCCCTAATTATATATTTCAAAAAAGAACATATCAAGTAAAACCTGTCATAGATGTACCTATGGCTTATTATTTTAGGCAAAAAGGGTTAATGCGAACTATTGGAGGAACCATGAGTGATTTGTTTAGATTTAAGCTAAAGCAATTATCTCAGCGTTATTTGGTGCTTTTTGGGTTTAAAAAAGATCCTTATGATACGTTTAAATGGATAATTAATAAACAAAAAAAAGCAAGCACTAAATTTCAAGTGTTTTTTTTAATTGGTGATTTTTCAACCTATGATAAAAATATAAACATCAATAAAAAGGGGTTTGTCGCGTTAATAAAATCGGTTGCAGATTATTGCAAAGTTGGATTAAAGGCCTCTTATTTTGCTCTGGATGATTTTGATGTTTTAAAGAAGGAAAAAGCCAATATGGAATCCATCATAAATACGTCTTTGGTAGCCTCGCGAAATTCGTTTAATAAACTAAATCTTCCAATGTGTTATAGAAATTTGGTGAATCTAGAGATAAAAGAAGATTATTCAATGGGTTATGTGAATGAAATTGGATTTAGAGCTGGAACATGTTCACCATTTTTGTTCTATGATTTAGATTATGAAGTACAAACTCCATTAATGATCAATTCGTTTCATATTATGGATTTTGCAATGCTTAAAACAAAGTCGAGACTTGATAAAATACAAAGCTTGGATAGATTAATTGGTGAAGTAAAAAATGTTAACGGAACATTTATTCCAATTTTTCATAATTATACCTTTAGCAATGAAGAACGTTGGCAAGGATTTAAAACATTATTTAATAACATACTAGATTCAGCACATGAAGATTGATAATATTTCGCATGTATTTTTCGATTTAGATCACACACTTTGGGATTTTGATAAAAACTCCGGATTAACCTTTGAAAAAATATTTAAGTTAAATGACATTGACGTTAATTTGAATGAATTTTTAGAAGTCTATGAACCTATAAATCTCAGTTATTGGAAACTGTATCGTGAAGAGAAAATTGATAAAGAATCGCTACGATACAAGCGTTTGAATGACACCTTTAATATTCTTAATTATGAAGTTAAATCAAGAATAATCAATAAATTATCTGTTGATTATATTGATCATTTATGTACGTTTAATCACTTGTTTGATGGAACTACAGAACTATTAGAATACTTAGCACCAAAATATGAGTTGCACATTATTACCAATGGTTTTAAAGAAGTACAACAAGGAAAATTAAACAATGCTAACATCAATCAATATTTTAAAACCGTTACAAATTCTGAAATGGTTGGTGTAAAAAAACCAAACCCGAAAATCTTCAGTCATGCTTTAACTTTGGCTAAGGCAAATGTTGAGAATAGTCTTATGATTGGAGATAATTTGGAAGCCGATATTTTAGGTGCTTTAGATTTTGGTATTGATGCTATTTGCTTCAATTATCACAATGAGAATTTAACTAGTGGTATAAAATTTGTTGATAATCTATTGGACTTAAAACACTATTTATAATAAAGTCAATGTATATTTATTCCCAAAATAATTACTAATTTAAAACTGAAAGAGACATAATGAAAAAGGTATTAATGATTTTAATTTTCGCAAGCTGTTTTCTAAAATTGAATGCACAGTACAGTATCAATGATTATAAGTACGTAATTGTTGAAAAGCAATTTCATTTTCAAAACGAACCAAATCAATATAATCTTAATGAGTTAACCAGATTTTTATTTAAAAAACATGGTTTTAAACCAGTTTTAGAAAGCGATGTCTTTCCTAGTGACCTAAAGTCTGACTATTGTTTGGCTTTGCAATCTGAAGTTATTGCTAAAGGTTTCCTAAAAACGACGGTCACTATTTCTTTAAAAGATTGTAATAACAATATTATTTTTCAAGCTGAAGGTACGACCAAAGAAAAAGATTTTGACAAAGTATATTCTTATGGTATAAGAGAAGCTTTTGAAAATTTTAAAGGACTAAAATATAATTATGTCCCTAAAAATGCTACAGCTAATAATGCAACAGAAGAAGTTAAGCCAACAAAAAATAGTTCTGATGAGGTAGAGCAACTTAAAGCTGAAATAGAAGAACTTAAGAAGGAAAAAGAAGTAAAGGCACAAGAGAAGGTTGCAGAAAAAGTAGAAGAACCTAAATCTGTATTTGAAGATAATTCAAAGAAATTAAAAACTAATAATACTTATTTTGAAGCTGTAGTTACTGACAATGGCTATAATTTAGTTGATGCAGAGAATAAAAAAGTAATTCATGTGCTTACTAAAACTGGAATGGATAATGTGTTTACAGTAAAAAGCAATAATGGATTAGTGTATAAAAAAGATGGCAAATGGCTGTTAGAATATACAAAAGGTAAGAAAACGATTGTTGAAATTCTAAACATCATTTTTTAGTAATCATACTTATCTTTCCAGCGTTTTTTTAAGAAATCTCTTAGTGCGTTTTCGCGAGCATTGTTTCCTGGGTCATACAACTTGGTGTTCTTAATACCTTCAGGCATAAACTCATGGTTCGCAAAATTATTCTCATGATTGTGAGCATATTGATAATCTTCACCGTAACCTAATTCTTTCATTAATTTAGTTGGCGCATTTCTTACAGATAAGGGCACACTTAAATCTCCAGTATCTTTGACCAATTGTTGAGCTTCTTTAATGGCAAGATAGGAGGCATTGCTCTTTGCAGAACAAGCTAAATAAGTAGCACATTGACTCAAAATAATTCTTGATTCTGGATAGCCTATCGTTGATACTGCTTGAAAAGTACTATTGGCTATAACGAGTGCGGTTGGGTTAGCATTACCAATATCTTCGCTAGCGAGAATTAATAAGCGCCTTGCAATAAATTTCACATCTTCACCACCTTCAATCATTCTGGCCAACCAATAAACAGCAGCATTTGGATCGCTTCCACGAATAGATTTAATAAAAGCAGAAATGATGTCATAATGCTGTTCACCAGTTTTATCATAACGAACAGTATTGTTTTGAACTTTTTGTAAAACAATGTCATTATTAATCGTAATGTCGTCAGAATCAAAAGAAGAAACTATTAATTCAAAAATATTAAGCAATTTTCTGGCGTCTCCTCCAGAAAGACGCAATAAAGCTTCCGTTTCGTCGAGGTTTATGTTCTTTTGGGAGATTATGTCATCTTTTTCAATAGCACGCTTTAAAAGCGTTTCTAAATCAGTTTTGTCAAAAGAATTCAAAACATAAACTTGACAACGTGAAAGCAAAGCAGGAATGACTTCAAAACTTGGATTTTCAGTTGTAGCTCCAATGAGTGTTACCCAACCTTTTTCAACAGCTTGCAATAATGAATCTTGTTGCGATTTACTAAATCTGTGAATCTCATCAATAAACAAAATTGGGTTTTTTGCGGTAAACAAGCCACCACTTTGTTTTGCTTTATTGATAACGTCTCGTACGTCTTTTACACCTGAACTTATTGCACTTAATGTATAAAAAGGACGACCAGATTCTTCTGCAATTATATTAGCTAAAGTGGTTTTTCCAGTTCCTGGTGGTCCCCAAAAAATCATGGACGGAATCAACCCTTGCTTTATAGACTGAGTCAACGATCCTTTAGCTCCAACTAAGTGTGATTGACTTATATAATCGTCAAGCGTTTTTGGTCGTAATCGTTCTGCTAATGGTTGAATCATGATGTAAAATTAACGGATTTTTTTCGTATTATGATGACAATATTACATAAGCATCGTATTTGGTTAGTTTTTTGATTTAATCAACTAAAATATCATTATGAATTCAGATGAGCAGTTTAAATATTCAACAGGAGTTATTGGTTACCCAATTTTCTTTGTATTGCTTATATGGATTGTTTTTTGGTTTGAAGTGCGCTTTGGATTTCACTTTAATGATTTAGGTGTTTATCCAAGAACGTTTAGCGGTTTAAAAGGCATTTTCTTTAGCCCTTTTATTCATAGCAGTATGGAGCACTTGTATCATAACTCCATTCCATTGTTTGTTTTATCAATGGCATTATTTTATTTCTATAGAGACATTTCATGGAAAGTCATTTTTTACGGAATACTATTTTCCGGATTTTTAACATGGTGTATTGGCAGACCAGCAAACCATATAGGTGCTAGTGGACTCATTTATGTATTAATGAGTTTTATACTCTTCAAAGGCATTTTTGCAAAACATTTTAGGCTTATAGCATTGTCCTTGTTGGTTGTTTTTCTTTATGGAAG
>CAZRDG010000034.1:6348-12862 GCA_964598775.1 uncultured Lacinutrix sp. | reverse complement strand
ATTTATAGAAAGATATCAAAAATTAAGATGAAAAAATTTATTAAAATAATAAAATTCTTGGGTGTTTTTAAAACTGGTGATGTAGATGGATTTAATGGTGGGATAGGAATTAATGCTACCTCAATACGAAGTGATATTGAAACCATAATTTTAGAACAAGGAAGTATTGTTGAATACTCAAGAGCAGGAGATCAAACTCTTACAGACTTTTTTACTAATGCTGACGTATCAAATAACTATTATGCAAATGTTGTTATTTCAGGAACTGGGATAAAGACTATGGGTACGAATGATGGCATAACAGTTAATGAAGATTTGAACGTAATCTCTAGCGAACTGTTAATTGATGATGACAAATATATAGAGATCATTGGGAATGTAACTGTTGATGGATATTTAACAGTAGAAAAACAAGGCGCATTTGTACAAAGAGGTAATGGCGTCGCAGGAACTGGAACCTCCGGGACTTTTGTTAACAATGGTAATTCAGTTGTAAATAAAACGACCTCAAATTTTAACGACTATAACTACCATTATACCTATTGGAGTTCACCTATTGTAAATGCGAATCCTTATGCCTTATTTCCTAATGCAGCAGATAATAGACGTTATTACTTTGAGGCTGCCAACTATTTAGACATAGAAGCAGAATCAGGTAATGATAACAATACTGTGTTTGGTCATGATGATATAGATGACAATGGTGATGATTGGCAACGAATAGAAGATTCAGCAACACCGAATTTTATGGATGTTGGTAGAGGGTTTGCCATTACTGCTACAGCTCCTCCATCTGTACCTTCTCCCTTCCCTTACAATAATGATGTTGTGTTTTCTGGAGCATTTAATACTGGTGATATTGATGTGACAATAGAATACAATGGTAATAATGGTGATAACGATTGGAATTTAATTGGCAATCCTTATCCTAGTGCAATTAATTTTTCAGAATTATACTCAACCAATTCGTCTGTGATTGATGGTTGTGCTTTTTTATGGTCGCATGCTTCCCCTCCTTTATCCAATAATAATGGCAATGAAGATTATAATTTTAACCAGGATGATTACGCCATTATCAACTTAACAGGTTGTACAGCTGGAGGAAGCCAAGTTATTCCAAACCCATATATTCCTTCAGGTCAAGCCTTTTTTGTGAAAGGGTTAAGTTCTGGAACATTGACCTTTACCAACAGCATGAGGATAGCTGACAACTCAAGCAATTCTCAGTTTTTTGAGGCACAAAATACGATTGGAGAAAAAAGTTTTAGCACAAATAAGCTTTGGTTAAGCCTCCATTCTGATAACAATGCCTTTAACCAAACAATGATCGGTTATGTTGAAGGTGCAACAGATAAATTCGATGGTTTTTCTTACGATGCACCTAGAAACTTATCTTCAACTAATCCAACTGTTATTTATTCAATGATAGAAAGTGATAATAGGCAGTTTGCCATTCAAGGCAAAGACATTAACAGTCTATCTAAAGACGAGGTTATTCCTATTGGATTCAAAACAGCTATTGATGTTGCAACGATTTATACGCTGTCCATTCCAAGATTGGAAGGAAACTTCATGAACCAAAATGACATTTTTATTAAGGATAATTTGTTAAACAAAACTCACAACCTTAAAGAATCAGATTATAGTTTCACTTCTGAAGTTGGTGAATTTACTGACCGTTTTGAAATTGTATTTACAAGAGAAGCTTTAAGTTTAGGTGAAAATAAAGTTGATAAAAACACGCTTCAAATTATAGAATTACCAAATGGTGATGTACAGTTTAAAGTGTCTAGCCATTTTGAAATGAAATCTATTGAAATTACTGATTTACTTGGCAGAACACTTTATAAATTAGATGTACAAGGTAACTCTCAAACATTCTCACTAAACAATTTAAGTCAGGCAACATATTTAGCTAAAGTAAAATTGAGCAATGGCAAAGTAATAACCAAAAAAGCGATAAAGAGAAAATAATAAAGAAGTTGTCTTAAAAAAAGAAGAGCCTTATTAAAATAAGGCTCTTCTTTTTTATAAACTATATTGAAACGACAGTATTAAATTTCTTCCAGGAGAAGCAATACCTGATGAATAGGTTTTATAGCGCTGATCTGTAATATTTTCTAAACTAGCAATTACTGCAGCAGCTTCTGTAATTTTATACTTTGTTCTTAAATTTAATGTATACCAGGAGGGTGAATACGGATTCCCATTTTCATCTAAGGCATAGATGAAATCCTTTTCTATTTCTGAAGGTACTAATTGATAAAATGATAATTCATTATTATAAACAGCGAAGACATCAAGTTGAAGCTGATCGTTTTGCCAGACGAGATGCGTGTTGCCAAAATTTGGCGCAGCATGCCTCACTGGGACTTCAATTCCGTTGTCTTCTTCCGTTCCTCCAATGACATTATACTGCGTTGTAAGTTTTAAATGTTCAGAAAAATTCAATTGAGCACCAACTTCAACACCATAAATCCATGCTTTAGAAGCATTTTGAATGGCTTGAACGTTACTTAACTCTCCATTATACTCTATTTCTGATTCGCCATTAACAGTAAAGTCCCTTCTAACGAGTGCATTATCTAAATATGTATAATAAGTGGCAACATCTAAAATAAATGTTTTTTTAAAATTTAAATTTAGGCCTAATTCACCTCCATAGGCATATTCTGGTTTTAAGTTGTTATTGGGTACGACAACAGAGCCAGGTTCTGAGTCAAATACTTTACCTATGTCATCCATATTTGGTGCTCTAAAAGCAGAAGAAGCATTGAACTTCCATGTCATAGTTTCATTAGGTATCCAACTTATTCCAGCTGTTCCTGTAAAGGCTCCAGCATCAATTTTGGCTTTATTAAATGGTAAGTTTAATAACACATTGTTTTCTGTGAAATCTGCATTGGCTATAATTTGATTAAAACGTAAACCCGTTTGAAATATGAATTTAGGATTAGGTTTATATTTTAAGCTTGTATAAGCTGCGATCGATTGCCAATCTGAACCATTAGGATATCTTGATAGTGCATCTATGGTTTGATAAGTCTCAATATTGACGTTTTCGCCTTTAGATCCTATTTTATTATAAACATATTCCAAACCGTAAAACAATTGAGTTTTAGGATTTAATTCGTTTTCTAAATCTAGATTAAAAGATAAGGCATCAACATTTTCTTCAGCTATATTTCTTTCAACAGATTGAAAATCTCTATCTATTCTGCTTTCTTGAAAGTTTTGGTAAGCAATACTAGCACTAATTTTGTCGTATAAATTTGAATTACTGCTCAGTTTTGCGACTTGTAAATTGGTCATAAACCAACGTTGAGGGCCATAATTCCATTCAGCAGAGCGTAAATTATCACCTCTATATCTTATCAGTCTATCATATCTACTATACTCTGAAGTTGATGTGTAATAGATGCCTAGATCAAAACTGTAATTTTCAGATGGTTCATACCTAACTTTTTGCAAGAAATTGATTTGATTGTATCCCGTTGGCTTTTGAATTTGTGGATCACTATTCTCAACAATCATATCTTCACCATTAATGGTTTGAACATATTCTGGTCTGAGATACTCATTTGGACCATGACTTCCCATGCGCAAATCGTCAAAATCAGTATAACTTACACTAGACAAAAATGCCCATTTATACAATCCGATATTTACATCTAAATGACCAGTTTTTTCATTATTTGCTGTTGAATATCTTCCCGCTGAATTCACCTTAAAGAATAGCGAGTCTGAATAAGACGGTTGAGGTTTTTTAGTATAAAAACTCATAACACCTCCAATCGCGTCGCTGCCATATACCACTGATCCCGCGCCTAATGTTACTTCAGTGTTTTGAATGGTAAAAGGATCAACAGAAATGACATTCTGTAAATTTCCGCCTCTAAAAATGGCGTTATTCATTCGAACTCCATCAACAGTAATCAAAAGTCTATTGGTTGAAAAACCTCTAATCATAGGACTTCCACCTCCCAATTGGCTTTTTTGCATGTAAATATTCCCTGTGCTTTCCAATAAATCTGCACTAGTTTGTGGATTTGCAAATTGGATTTTAGTAGCATCAACACTTATCACTTTTTGAGGTATATCTCGTTTGCTTTGTTCAAATTTTGAGGCTGAGATAACAATTTCATCAAGATCTTGTGCTTTAGGCTCTAAGTAAACAACATTCTTAATTTTATTCTTTTCAGTTTTAAAATTAAAGTAAGATAGGTGTTGAAAAATAATGGTTTCATTTGTATCAAAACCTGCGAGACTAATTTTTCCGTCAAAATCAGACATAACAGATTTTGATTTTGATTTGTTGTAGGCAACAACTCCTGAAATAGGTTCATTGGTTGCCTGGTCAAATACAATTATGTCTTGAGCATTTATGTAAAAGGTAAAGAAACTTAATAAAAGCGTAATGAATACCTTCATTTTTAATGAAAAATTTGGTTTAAAACTGTCACAGATTTTGGCTGTTTAAAGCCGTCCAAATGTAGTTTTAAATAGAGTAAAATCATATTTAAAAACTCCAGTTTTTTGATTGGTTTAAAATTGGCTGATTTAAGTGCATCAAATTTTATACCAAGTAATTGTTTTAAGAGTGTTAAATTTTCACCTTCAATGAAGTGTTTTCCGAGCTTTGCTTGATAAAATTTTCCATCTTCAAGATTAAAATATTTTAATTCTGAATGGCTTGTGTCTGGATAAAAGCCGAGGTATTTGGTAAGTTCAATCAAAAATATAAGATGAAAATTGGTATCAACTCCGTTCTCGTTAAACCAAATGAGTGATGTTTCAAGGTAATTATATAAAGATGAATTTTCTTCTTCTTCTTTTAATACATTATTAAGTACTTCAGCTAAAAACATAGCCATAGTACTTTTAATGATATTGGTGTGAATAGACTCAAAGTCATTCTGAATTTTGATATCCTTTAAATAATGAAGCGAGCGATTATCTTTGTGTTCTGCTTCGATATCAATAATGGTTAAGGGTTGAAAATAGGCAGGCTTAAATTTTCCCTTTCTTGATTTTAAAACATTTTTTAATAAGTAACTTTTTATGCCATACTTTTCTGTATAACACTTAACAATTAAATCATGGTCTTTATAACGTAATTTTGATACTACTATGGCTTTAGTAGAAACTTGCATTATCTAACAATCATTAGTTTTAAAACCTTTGTTTCAAAAGTATCTAAATCGGAAAGCATTATTAAATAGACTCCTGATGCCACTTGATTATTTCCTAAATTTTTACCGTTCCAATAGGCTGTTCCTCCATCAATTTCAAGATTGTAGCCTTTGTATCTCAAATTAGTTCTCGATTCTGCTTCGGCAACTAAATTTCCTTCAATATCAGTGATTTTAATATTTACATTATCACTTATATCTTTGATTTTAATTTTATCATTTAATGCATCAAAACCAGGTCTTACAGGATTTGGATAAACATATGCATTTACTAATTCATCTTGGGTATCTGAACCTCCTGAATTGAAAGCAACCAAACCTTTGTCAGTCCCGAAATACATGACACCATTATTAATATCCAAAGCCATATCGTTTACATTATTTGAAGGTAATGGAGAATTATCCTTTGTAAAGTGATAAATGGTTTCTTGACCATTTGACGAAAAGTAAAAAACTCCAGCGCCAATGGTTGCAATCCATTTATTATTTGAGCCATCTACGATGATATCTGAAATAAATTGCTGCTCAAGAAGTTCCTTTGGTATTCCATCTTCTAGTATAATTATTGCATTTGTACTTACCGCTTCATCTTCAAAAAAATTGGACGTATTGTACAGCACTCTCAAGCCCTTGGTGGTCCCTATCCATAATTGATTCTGCCTGTCTATCGCCAAAGCCCTTACAAGTGTTGAAGGCAGGTTTCCAATATTCTCATCATTAATATATTTTAACTGTTGATTACCTCCACTCTCATTAAAACCTATAAGACCAAAATTATATCCTCCAATCCACTTTGTGTTATTTGCATCAATAACAACGTCACTAAAACCAAACTCATCATTTAAAGGATCTGGGATAATTTCTGTAAAATCGTATCCAATCCATTGTCCTGTTGATGGGTTATATGATTTTAACGGTTTTGCAACACGGCCAGTTAATGTCCATAATTTTCCTTCTCTGTCAAAAGTTGAACCTGTAACACGAATACTTATCGCATTAGGGTTTCCCGGAACAATTAACGATTCTAGTCCACTATTCAATTGATTATACAAAATTACTGGTTCGTTGTTCTCTATTTCTAACAAACCGTGTTGAAACGAGCTTATAAAAACTTGTTGAGGTTTAAAAGGATTTATTGAAATATAGTTCAAACTAAACGCAGGATATTGTAAACTATCATAAGGAATATTGAACCAATCTTCTTGCAAATGACTTACACCATACCTTCTATTAAATGGAAAATATGTTAATGAATAAGCTCCGTAAGTAGCCCAAACATTACCGAAACCTGCTTCAATAGAAAACACATTATTTCTTAAAGG
>CAZRDG010000034.1:0-6248 GCA_964598775.1 uncultured Lacinutrix sp. | reverse complement strand
TAGCCCAAACATTACCGAAACCTGCTTCAATAGAAAACACATTATTTCTTAAAGGTCCATTGGGATGAATTTCAATATAACTAGAAGCATTATTTATTGTAGATCTTAAAACACCAAATCCAAGTGTTCCTATATAAATTCCTTCGGTCGTAGTGACAGCTGATGAAAATTCAGTGTCAAATTCTGGAATTACATTGGCTGTCGCAAGTAAAGAGAAATTCTGATCATAGACATAAACATTATCCCTTGTTGTCACGACCAAATTATTATTTGAACTTTTAACATCTAGTGGTAGTGTGTTATAAGTAAATAATGCATTAATAGAAGCTCCAACTACTTCGTAGATTATTCTATTTGATCCAATTGTATAAAGCTTATCTTGATTTTGTTGAATTCTAGCAAAATCGCCTCCTGCTATTTGAGTCCACTCTTGATAATTAATTAAACCAGTACTTGCGACTAAAGCTCTTCGTAATCCACTTGAACTTGAACACGCTGCATAAATGTAATCTCCAAAAACAGCGGTTTCATTTACAATAATTTGAGAGCCTCCATTTCCAATAAAATAGGTGTCTCCAAATTCTAAACGCTCCAAATCATATACTGAAATCCCAAAATCAGTTGAGATGTAAACCAGATTATTATATTCATTGAAGTGGTTTATTTTTTTGTTGTCTGGAGGTATAGTAGGCTTTTCAACAATGTCTACTACAGAAAGGACACTATTTTCGGATTCATTATAAACTTCAATCAGTCCATTTTCGTAACCAATAATCAATAAGCTATAAACATCACTATAATGAATTGTTGAAATAAATTCTCCGGACAAACCATTTATTGTAGTAATCGTTTCCAGTTCTGTTGATTGAATATCATAAACAAATATTGCATTTTCAGAAGCCGCAAACACTTTTCCGTTTCCATATACAACATCATTAACATTTAGATATGAAAAATGACCTTCCCAAAGTGCAGAATAATCTTGTGCATTTAAAATTGCTACAAGCCAAGAAAATAAAAAGACAATAACGTTCCTGTTCATTGATTTTGTTTCATTCAAATATATTTATAACAAACGTTAAAATAAATAAAATCATATCTATAAATAAAAAAAGCTCCCAAAAATAGGAAGCTTTAGTATATCAATAAATGAGTTATTAAACTACACCTTGAGCCAGCATCGCATCAGCAACTTTTACAAAACCTGCTACATTCGCGCCCTTCACATAGTCAATATAACCATCTTTTTGTTTTCCATACTTTACACATGATTCATGAATATCATTCATAATGTTATGCAGTTTTTCGTCTACTTCTTCTCTTGTCCAACTTAAACGTAATGAGTTTTGGCTCATTTCTAATCCAGAAGTGGCAACTCCACCAGCATTTGAAGCCTTCCCAGGTGAAAATAAAACTTTTGCCTTTTGTAAAGCTGTAATGGCTTCAGGAGTTGTTGGCATATTAGCGCCTTCAGCAACAGCAATTACATTGTTTTTAATTAAAGTATTTGCTTCTTTCTCATTTAATTCATTTTGGGTTGCACATGGCAAAGCAATATCACATTTCACTGACCATGGACGTTCTCCAGCATGATATGTAGCAGACTTGTAAGTGTCTACATATTCACTAATTCTTCCTCTTTTTACGTTTTTGATTTCCATAATTGTCGCTAATTTTTTAGCGTCAATACCATCTTTATCGTAAATATAACCACCAGAATCAGACATAGTAACTACTTTTCCTCCAAGTTCAGTGGCTTTTTCACAAGCATACTGAGCTACATTCCCAGATCCTGAAATAACAACTGTTTTCCCTTTGAATGAATCTTTTTTAGTAGCTAACATGTTTTTTGCAAAGTACACACAACCGTAACCAGTAGCTTCAGGTCTTATTAATGACCCTCCATAAGTAATTCCTTTTCCAGTGAATACTCCTGTAAACTCATTTCTTAGCCTTTTATATTGACCAAACATATAGCCTATTTCACGACCTCCAACACCAATATCTCCTGCTGGAACATCAGTATTAGCGCCAATATGTCTGAATAATTCATTCATAAATGATTGACAAAAACGCATTACTTCGTTGTCACTTTTTCCTTTTGGATCAAAATCAGAACCACCTTTTCCACCACCCATAGGCAATGTGGTTAATGAGTTTTTGAACGTTTGTTCAAACCCTAAAAACTTTAGAATACTTAAGTTTACTGTAGGATGAAAACGTAATCCTCCTTTATAAGGGCCTATAGCAGAGTTAAACTCAACTCTAAAACCACGATTTACTTGTGTATTACCTTTATCGTCTATCCATGGAACTCTAAAAATGATGGTTCTTTCTGGTTCTACAATACGCTCCAAAAGCATTTTGCCTTTGTATTCTGGGTTCTCTTCAATAAAAGGAATAACTGTTTCTGCTACCTCATGAACTGCTTGTAAAAATTCAGGTTCGTGACCATTGGTTTTTTTGACAAGGTTTAAAAAATCGTCTATTTTTTGTTTCATCTATTAAAAATTGTGATACTATTAGTATATAGTAAATTAATGGGGACAAATATACGTTATCTTTAAAAAAAACATGATTTTTTTTTAATTTTCACAATAACAATACAGGATAATTTGTTTTATATTTGGTCAAGCACTGAAATAGAAATTTTATGCATTTCATCGAAGTTTTTTGTTGTTTCATCGAAGTTTTATATATTTGTTCGCATTGTGCCTCAAAATCATGATTTACTAATATGCTTAAAACGAAACTATTATACGCTTTTCTAATATTTATTATTAGTATAAACATTGGGAATTCACAATTAGGATTCTCTCACGAAATAGGAGCTATAATAGGTCCTGTTGAATTTAGATCTGATTTTGGTCAACGTAATAATGAACCAACAAACATTGGTAACAGTGGTATTGGCATTGGTATTATCCATTATATAAATTTTGCATATCGTGCTGATTGTAATTGTTATTCTACCGACACCTACTTTAATGATCATTTTAAGTTAAGAAGTGAAATTTCTTGGAACAAAACTATTTTAGATCATCATGGTCAATGGGTAGATCCAAGTCTTACTAGTGATGCAGCAGAACGACTAAGAGGCCATCATGGTGTGGCTAATAATTTTGATATTGGTATGCAGCTAGAATACTTTCCATTGAGTATACGTTCGTTTCAGGCTTTTGCATACAAATTTGCACCTTTTATAAGCCTCGGTGCTCATTATACAGCATTTAACCCTAAAGCAAGTACAGATTATGTTAATGCATCGGGAACCAATGATGTTGGCAATATTCTTGATCCAAATAATTTTTACCCATATTGGGAGCCAGGTTCTGTAAACTCTTCGTCTGGGACAACATGGTCTTTAGTTACAAGTGTTGGTGTACGATATAAACTAGGCGTGCTTTCTGATTTAATGTTAGATCTCAGATGGCAGCTTTATTTTGATGACTGGATTGATGGATTGAACCATCAATTACCATCTAATAAATTTAATGATTGGCTGTTATGGCTTAACTTTGGTTATATTTATTATTTAGATTAACCTAAAGCTTGTTTTAAATCATTAATCAAATCATCGACATCTTCAATTCCGACACTTAATCTAATTAAAGAATCAATAACTCCCGTTTTTTCACGCTCAGCTTTTGGTATACTAGCATGCGTCATACTAGCTGGATGTCCGGATAGTGATTCGACACCACCAAGAGATTCAGCCAAGGTGAATATTTTTAATTTTTCAACAATCTTTACTGAAGCATCGTAATCATTCCCTTTTGTAGTAAAAGACAACATCCCACCAAAATCGTCCATTTGAGACTTCGCAATGTCATGGTTTGGATGTGTTTCAAATCCTGGCCAATATACCTTTTCAATTTTTGGATGATTGGCTAAAAACTCAGCTACTGCTTTCCCGTTTTCACAATGTCTTTGCATTCTGACGTGCAGCGTTTTGATTCCTCGTAGAACTAAAAAACTATCTTGTGGGCCACAAATGGCTCCACTTGCATTTTGAATGAAATAAAGTTTGTCTGCCAATTCTTTATCCTTTACAATTAAAGCTCCCATTACAACGTCACTATGTCCTCCAAGATATTTTGTAGCGGAATGCATAACAATATCTGCACCTAAATCTAACGGTCTTTGTAAGTAAGGGGTTGCAAAAGTATTATCTACTGCAAGTAATATATTATGTTTTTTTGCAACTTTTGAAACTGATTTTATATCAATGATATTAAGCATTGGGTTAGTTGGTGTTTCAACCCAAATAAGCTTAGTGTTTTCATTTATATAACCTTCTATTTTATCGGCATTTTCCATACCAATAAAATGAAACTTTATTCCAAAAGCCTCATATATCTTTGTAAATAGTCTATAGGTTCCACCATACAAATCATTAGTAGAAACCACTTCATCTCCAGGTTTTAATAATTTAATAATGGCATCAATAGCAGCAAGGCCAGAGCCAAAGGCTAAACCAAAATTACCGTTTTCAATGCTAGCAAATGCATTCTCTAAAGCATGTCGAGTTGGGTTGTGAGTTCTTGAGTATTCATAACCTTTGTGTCCACCTGGAGTACTTTGAGCGTAAGTTGAAGTTTGATAAATAGGAGGCATTACTGCGCCATAAGCTTTATCGTGTTCCTGGCCTCCATGTATAGTTTTGGTATTGAATTTCATTTGAAATATTTTATTTGACAACAAATTTAGTTTTTAATTCGTTGTATTCAAATGTATGCAATATCTTTATTCTATTGTTACTTCAAAATATTTTTTCATGAAACAGTTTATTAAGTTCTTTTTATGTTTATCCCTATTTTTTTCTTGTGCAGTAACAGCTCCTATAATTTTCTCTGAAGTTAACGAGCTTTACGAAAACAATGCTGTGGTTGAATTAAACATCCCTAGAGCAGAAGGCAATACAGAGCGCTCTAAGGCAATAAATAAAGTTATTGAGAATCATATCGCCAATATGTTGGTTTTTCTTGAAGAACCTTCAGACACGCTTCAACTTAATAATGCTATTAATAATTTTGATTTAGAATTTAAACGATTTAAAGATGAGTATGAAGAAAGTGCAATGGTCTGGGATGCCAGTTTTGATGGAGAGGTATTATATCAATCTTCTGAATTAATTTCAGTAGCCATTAATAGTTATGTAAACTCTGGTGGTGCACATGGCAACTCAAATGTTACATTTTATAATTTTGATGCTAATGGGAAACTATTAAGCTTCAATGATTTGTTTACCAATGAAGGCGAGTTGACTTCAATAGTTAAATCTTTTTTTGATAAAGAAACTGAAGGAAACACTACTAACTACTTCTTTGGAGAAGAGTTTCATCTCCCAGCCAATATTGGGTTTAATGATGAAGGCGTCCTCTTTTTTTACAATGTATACGAAATAGCATCTTACGCTTATGGTATAACAGAATTTACAATTCCCTTTGATGAGATTGAGTCATTCTTAAAACTATATTAGTCTAAATTTTTTGTAAACCTTTTTACAACGGCTTCAACAGTTAGACCTTGTCCAATGATTGAAAAGAGTACAATGATATAGGTAATTACTAAAAACAATTCTCTGTGCATAGCTTCAGTTAAACTAAGTGCAAGTGCAATGGAAATTCCACCTCGTAATCCTCCCCAAGTCATAATTAAGTTGGTGTTTGGTACAAACTCCAGACGATTAGCAAAGAATTTTATTGGATACCATAACGACAAATAACGACATAAAAGCACCAGTGGAACTGCAATTAATCCAGCAATAATATAATCCGTTTTAAAGGTTAGTACTAGCATTTCCATTCCAATTAATACAAATAAAATAGTGTTTAAGAACACATCCATTAATTCCCAAAATTTGTCAACATATGTTTCTGTTATTTCAGACATTGCTGCATTTCTAACGGTATCATTCCCTACAAACAATCCTGTAGTTACCATTGCCAAAGGTGCAGATAAGTGAAATTGATGAGCAATTAATGTTCCTCCCATTACGGCTGCCAATGTAATAATGACTTCAACTTCATAATCATCAATAGATTTCATTAACCTGTAGGTAATCCAACCTAAAATAAGTCCAAGTACAATACCTCCAATAACTTCAACGCCAAATAATTCTATTATATGCATTGGTTCAACATTGCCAGTTGGAGAAGATGCTATTGAAAAAATAGTTAAGAACACGACATTCATTCTGATCCACTGGGTTAAAAATCGGCTGTTCGGGGAATGCATCCTCTAAA